>DATFRK010000685.1:0-11731 GCA_035263325.1 Pyrinomonadaceae bacterium
GTCGACTTATCCTTTGCTTCGGCGGCTACCGCCACGACGATAAAGTCATTCGATGAAGCCCCGGCAAAAGCATGCAGCTGCTCCACTCGTTGCGCATCCATCCCCGGATTCTCCAGTTCGATTTTGCGCACCACTGCCTGGCGAATTGGTTTGGCGGAGAGAAATCTGACGAAGTATTTGATGTAGGAAACGATCTGTCCGGGTGAATCCTTGCCCGGGTCCCGCTGAGTCATGCCGCGCGACGAACCGTTGTTGGTAATCGCACCCACGGGTTCGTCAGCTTGTCGTGTCTCGAGTTGCGTTTGGGCCCACGGAGATTCACTCAACATCTTCGTGGTGTCCTTCATGGACCATTCACTCCACGACTTCTGCGCGACGAGCACGCCGCACATCAGGAGCACCGCAATAGTGATAGAGCTGAGCTTGTACATAACATACCCCCTTAATTAGAGAACCCGGAGCCGCAGCGACGGGCAGCTTCAGTCAACATAGAGAACCCGGAGTGCTAGCGACGAGTAGGCTTCGGTCAACTCATCCCTGCGAGAAAGTCTTTACAGTTGACCGAAGCGACCCGTCGCTACCGCTCCGGGTTCTCGATTGAGTTACTTCTCATTTAATGAAAGGGGATAAGGACTATCGCTAGCCCTTATCCCCGGTGAGTGGTTAACGTCCAACCTAGAAGTTGAAGCGAAGGACAAACTGGAGCAGTCGGCCACCCGGGTCAGTCGTTGTCGACGTATCCTGGTAAGCGACTGTTGTTTGACCAAATGTGGCCTGGCCCAAGGTACCAGCCAGGCTCGTCACATCGTTCGCGAAACTTCCGATCTTGAAGTTCTGATTGTTGATCACGTTCAGCGCTTCAACGCGGAACTCCAGGTTCTTTTGCTCGCTGAAGAGCACTCTCTTTACCAGGCTCATGTCGATCCTGGTGAATCGAGGTCCAGTAAGGATGATCTGGCTATTGCCACACTGTCCATTGTAGGCCGCCTGGCAATTTCCGAAACCGGCCGGTGCGATAAATGGTTTCGTCATGTCAGGAGGTGTTCCGGAATAGCCATTGTTCAGGGTAGTAGCCAGTGACGGGTTGAAGTTGAACGCTCTGATGGTGTTGTCGATGACGGTTTGGTCCAGCCACGTTACAGTACTCGGGTTCTTATGGATTTCCACCATCTTCTGTAAGTCGTTGCGCGTCATGTTAACCAACGTTACGTTGCCGAGGCTGAACGGTGAACCGCTTTGGACACGGACCGTGCCGTTCGTTCCCCAGCCACCCAGCAAGGCGTTAGTGAAACCGTGCCAGCCACTGCCCCACTTTTGTCCTTTGCCAAACGGCAGTTCATAAATGAAGTCTGCCTTGAACGAGTGGCGCAGGTCGAAGGGAGAGGTGGTGCGGTTGAGCCTCAGGTTCCTGAAGCTAATGTAGTTTGATTGAGCAAACGAGCTACTGGCGTTCGCATCGGAGATTGACTTGCTGAACGTGTAGCTTGCCTGGATGAGGAGTCCGGCCGACATGCGACGCCGCAGTTCAAATTGCAAGGCATCGTAAGTGGACATCGCGCCATTGTCGATAACGAAAGCACCGGCCGGGACATCCGGATTAACGACGAAGAAGTTCCGGTTCAGGCCGGCGGCCAGGGCGTTGGCCCTGAGACCAGCATTGCCGGAAAGCGTTCCTGCATACGAGACCGGGTTGGCGTTGATACCCAACAACACGCTCGAGATGGTCGTCGAGGTCCAGTTTGCTGACGTGTACTTGGTGGCGTCACCAGCCTGGGCGCCAGGTACAGCACTGAAGTAGGCCAAAGTGATCGGCAATGGTGAAGTTCCCGTGCCCGTACCGAAGTAGGCAAAGCTACCGCGACGAGCGGCTACGCCACTGTTATTGTTAGCCAGCAGATTCGCCTGGGCGAGCTTGAATTCATTCAAGAATCCATTCTCGATCGTGTTCACTTCATTGATTGAATAGAGCCGCGTCAGCTTGCGACCACGATTACCGACATAACGCGCTTCGATCACCGTGTCTCTCATGATCTCCCGCTGGATGCCTGCGGTCCACGATTCGACATAGCCCACTTTCAGATTCGGATTGAAGGCAATTGCCTGATCGTTAACGCCTGGAGTTAGCGGGAAGGTAGGAGCATTGATCGCCGGCGTCGGCACTCCATTTCTAAACAGCGAGCCAACCGCCAGACAGGAGGAACAGTTTGGATTTGAAGTCGTCGCATTCGCGGTGCTCAAAGCCACGCTGAACACCTGTCCCGGGTTGGTAGCCAGGCCAGTTGAGCCAACGTTCGTTCCATCTTGCGTAAAGGCGACGGAGAAGCCAGCGCGCAACACGCTTTGTCCGCTATCGCCAAAGATCCGATGGAAGAATCCATCCTTGAAGTCCGGACTATAGGCAATGCCAACGTTCGGAGCGAAATTGTTCTTATCCATTTGGTAGGCGTCTGACCCGGGGGCCAGACGAACCATTTGCGTTTTCGGGTTCGAACAGGCATCGGGATGGAACAAGTTGTTTGGTCCAGAACAACCGAAGATATTGTCGTAGCTGAGCGGGACAGTGTAAGCGTTGTTCTTGGCGTGATACGGGCCCTGCAGCTCGTAGCGCAAGCCATAGTTGATGGTGATGTTCGGACGGAATCTCCACTGATCCTGCGCGAACGCACTCCAGGCCTTCTGCTCAGCACGTTCAGTCAGGTTGCCCTGCAGCGTGTAGTTGAGACTCTCATCAGCCACTGCCGTGCCGCCGACTGCCGTCATGCGACCAACGAGGGTGGCGTAGATGGCCCGAGCTTCGGCGATCTGGGTAGTGTTTGCTCCCGGGAAGTTGTTCGACCCGGGGGTACCCGCGAAAACCGCGCCATTAACAGGATCCGGAATAGCTGACGTCGTATCGATGCCAAAAGTGATACCACGCATCAAATTGCCGCTCGGAAACAGACTGTAGAAGTTGGTGTCGGTTAGACCACCGCCGAAATTGAAGCTGTGGTTGCCGTGTCCCCAGTTGAAGCTGTCGGTAAACGTCTGTACCGGCGAGTTACGTCGTTGCGGCGCGTTGACCGAGGTGGCAGTTGTCAGTGCGTTGGGAGCGGCCAAGCCGTCAGTGATACCGAGGTTGAATCCACCCTGGTTCACAAACTGGCCAGCATTCGTTTCGGGGAAAAACAGAGTGGTGCCGCCCACGAGTGTGAAGCGAGCCTCATTACTCATGGACGCGCCGATCTTGGAGACCAACGTCGTGGAGTTGGAGAAACGGTTGGAACCCTGGCTACCAAAATTCGGGAATCCAGGAAAACGGGGGTCGGCGTTGTTCAGGAAGTCGACCACTGAAGTGAACTGCTGGTAGTTCCAGACGTTGGTTAGCTGCTGACTCTTGGTAATGTTCCAGGTGAGGTTCACCGTGGGGAAGCGACGTGTCTGGCCACCGGTGTTGATGAAGCTGAATTGATTGATGTTGGGATCTCCAGTTACAGGACTGAGTCCTCCCTGTGACGTTGTAGCGTTAATGTCGTTCAGGAGATTGCCGACAACCGGATCCTTGCTGGAGGTGAAGCCCGCGTTACCAGCAAGCGTCAGCAGGTTCTGCGTACACTGCTGTTGCGTAGCATTGATCTGGGTGCAGAGGGGGCTGGCTGCAGTGCTGGTGCGAATCCAGCTGAAATTTCCATTCAGAACCTGGGGAGCAAAAACGATGCGCTGTCTCGTGGCACTCTCAGGCAATCTGTACTCTTCGTAGTTGACGAAGAAGAAGGCCTTGTCTCTGCTCTTCAGTAATCCCGGGATTAGAATTGGACCACCGACGCGAATACCCGGCTGCGTGAGCAGCACGCGATTGCGCGGGGCCTTGTGATCGACAGGGTCTTCTCTCAGGTCGCGATTGTTGAACCAGTAGTTGGAGTTGAACCAGGAGTTGCGATGATAGATATAGGCGCTGCCGTGAAATTCGGATGAGCCCTGGCGAGTAGCAAACTTGATCTGCACTGCGCCGGCGCCTGCGCTTTCCGCACCTGGAGTCGCTGTCGAGAGAGTTACTTCTTCGATAGCGTCGGTCTTGGGCTGAATGTAGGTAAAGAACCCGTCACTGTTCTTCAGCAAAGGGTCTTGGACTTGCACACCGTCGAGCGTGATGTTCATCGCGCCTTTCGGCAGACCATTAACCGAGGATTGGCGAGGACGGCCGACAGTAGCAGTACCTGGCAAATACAACACAACGTCGAGGGCGTTGCGAGACGCATACGGTAGGTCAGTGATCTGTCTACCGGTAATGGTGCTGGCAACGTTCGCGGTTTGTGTTTGCAGCAGTTCGCCACCGCCGACAACAGTTACCTGCTCAGTCGGGGCACCAACTTCGAGAGCGATGTTTACACTGGAGGGGTTACCGACGTCGACTTTCACATCAGTAACCACTGCAGTCTTAAAACCTGGTGCCGAGATCGTTACGGTGTACAGACCGGTGCTGAGGGCCGGTACGTTAAAGGTACCGTTGTCGGTCGTAGTCACCGTGCTCTGCACAGTGGTGGCATTATTCTTAACAACGACACTTGCGCCAGCCACAACGGCGCCTGTCGGATCGGCTACAGCTCCGGCGATCGATCCCGTGACGCCCACCTGACTAAATGCTGTCAAGCTAAAGATGGCGACAAAGGCCGTCAAAGCTGCAACCTTAAAGAAGAGCTTTGTCATTACTGGTGTCCTCCGTCAGAAAGATAAAATTTTTCGGGTTCCGCTTACGTGGACAAACCCATACCCACACTTCCGGAATGGATTTGGTAACTAATGACTTAACTTGAGGAATTAGATCGCCGCAGTCTGCTGCAATGACTTAGAACGCTTCTGCCTAACCAATCCGGCCTAACGCTGTGGGCCAAGCAACGCTGCAGGTTGGAAATAAACGTGCTTTTAGGAAGTGAAAAACTCGTAAAAGGTTGAGCTCGTTTTCGTGGCCGAGGATTTGGCCATGCTGTCGGAAGGTTCGGTCTCTGGTTAGTGACTGGGTCACGTTCGGCCGTTCCGATCAAGCGAGACTCCCCTGTTTGTTTCCCCTTTTTCTAAAGACTTCGGCGAATGCTCCGTCGTCTGACGTGGCAATATGTGTGCCGTTCAAGGGAAAGCGTCTGAGGCCTTCTTTGATTGGGATTGACGCGAGTTAGGCTCTGGCGGTGGGCGCCGGAAAATCAGAAATTTGGATCAAAGTACGAGTTTTTCGATTTTGTTGGAGCGCCGGCGGCCCGCCCGCTCCTTCATTTTAGAACTGAGGCGGTGAAGATGCGGGCGAGCCGCCCGCGCTCCCAAACCCGGCTCGCCTCAGTATTCCATCTTGCCGTCAAGCATCATGCTAGCTGTTTTAAAGCGCATGTTCAGTTTGACATTCGCGTCAACTTCAGTCAGGAACCGGATCTCGTTAACGTCTGGAGTGATGAACTCCTTGCCATCGACAACACGAGGGAAAATAAAGCGAGCGCCAAACCCATCTGGTCCAGGTGGGACATACTCCTCGAGAAACAGACGTTTGCCATCGCTGCGCTCAAGATAGGTTTTGTTCTTGAGCGTAGAAGTCACCGCGCTCTGAAATGCCTGCATCACTTTTCCTGAGAACCGGCCATCACTACATTCAAATGCTACCGCGACAATGGTCAGATTGCTTGATTGGAGTTCAGCAAAATTGTGTAGTCCCGCGGTGGTCTCCTTATCCGGCTTCTCCTTGATCTCATACAGTCGCGCCAGCGCTTTGCGCACTGGCCGCGCACTGAAGAAACGAATGTAATAAAAAAGCTTGACCTCTTGATTGGTTGCGCCCTCAACGGTACGGGACGCGCTGTTGTTGCCCCGGGCGCTGGCGGTTGTCGGCGAATAAAACATCTCCGCGAGGTTTGTATCGACTTGAGTCTGGGCCCACGGTGATGAAGAAAGCATCTGCTGTGCTTCCTTCGCGCTCCACTCGGTCCAGGGCTTTTGGGTTTGACCGATGACCACGGTGGTCCACAGCAGCGCGAACAAGAATAGCGGGATTGTCGCGCACAGCCTTGATGAGGTTAACTTCATAACAACTCCCCGGCGGTCAAATTACTTAGTACTCCAGCTTACCTTCGTACATCATATCCGACGTCTTATATTTGACGTTCAGTTTTACCTTTTGGGACATCTCGGCCGCGAACCGCACATTCTCATTGTCATTGGCGAGGAAAGGATGCCCGTCGCTCATTCGTGGAAAAATGAACTTGGCGCCCATGCCGTCATTCGTCGGCGCTCGATACTCCATCAGAAATACGCGCTTGCCATCTTTTCGTTCCAAATAAACACTGTTCTTTAACTGGTCCGCCGTCGCGGAAACAAAGGTTTGCGCCGCTGGGCCAAGGAAGCGTCGATCGGTACCCTCAACCGCAACCGCGACGACAATGTACTCACCGAAGTCGCGATCGACAAACGATTGCAATTGAGTAGCCAGTTCTTCGTTGGGCTTGTCCTGGCCCAGGAGGACCATCCTGGCAAACGCTGCGCGGACCGGTTTCGCTGACAGGAGACGCACGTGGTACTTGATCGAGATGGGAGTGTTTGTCGCGCCTGATTCCGTTTGGCCCGCCTTGGCGATATTTTTGTCTTCGGTGCGCGCTGCGGTTGTGGTGGTGACGGCGTTGGGCTGGTAATTCATGGACGACGTATCAGTCTCGGTTTGGGTCTGGGCCCAAGCGGAATCATTCAGAGTTTTTTCCGCCTCTTTTTTGGACCACTCGGTCCACGGTTTTGTCTTTTGTGTAAAAACGGATAAGGATAACGAGCAAAGCAGCAAGGCAATGCAGACTAATCGAATCATAGTGGACCTTCCTTTTAACTTTGGCGTGCGCTGACTCAAATGCCGCTACGAAACTGTTCCGCAGCCGAATTCAGAGAAAGTGGAAAAGCGATCAGAACCGTGATCGAGCGCAACATCTTGCCGGACATAATCAAGATGAAGGACAGACATTAACAGGGTCGCATTCCCATCAGTCAGTCGCAGACTCAGGTCCTTGCCTTCAGATTTTTCCGAGAGAATCTCGGACAGGAGAAAATGTCGACAACCAAACGGCGCCACCTTACCGATCTCAATTCGTTCCAGCAGTCCTTCACTGCAAAAGATCTCCAGGGTCGGGTCGCCGGTAAGGTTCTTATCGTCGATGTTGAGCACGCCCACCAACTCGTCGCGTAAGATCTTGTGGCCGGTGCGTTCGACCCGGGCGTTGGTGACGATGTAATCAGTACTCAACCCGCCACGCGCTTTTGCCTGTTGATAAGCGCGAGCTGAACGCAGACCGGGTCGGAAATGAGTGAAGCCGCGCGCGTCCCAGGGCGAGACTGTCAGTTCGACTTTCATCAAGGTGTGGTTAGTGTTAGGTGCTACTGCTAACGACAAGCCGCCGGCGAAATCTTCCGGCAGTCCAAGACTGGAACTGTCCAGGATACAACTCTGATAACCACCAAGCCTCAGCACTCCATGGTCTACCTGGCGAGCGGAGATATTCGCGGGAAGCTTTGTTCCGGGGCTAACCTGCCAGGCAACATTGCCGCCGCGATCGGTAATGAATGGATCTAACCAAAGCGAATCTTCCATCGGGGCTCCAGAGCTCAGATGGAATCGCGAATTGAGCACCAGGCCTCCGACTCGCTTACCGTGAAACACGAGCGGTGTATAAAGGACATTCTTGGCGAGGAATTTCCCCTCCGTATCGAACGGCGGCTTCGTCGGCACCGGGTGATAAGGAGGTTGATGAATCGGGTGTTCGACGCTGAACATCTCCCGCCCTTCACGGCGAATCATGAGATAACCAAAATTCTTTACCGATCCCTGGTCGTTGGTAATGGCAATGGTCCCGCCTTTGTCTTTTGCAGTGGTAGTGGTTCTCCGTTTTGGTTGCAGCCCACTACGGAAAGCCGGCCCTACTTCATTGACTACGGCGCCCTGGCGCAGATCCAATAAAAGTGATGAGTGCGGTTTCAGATCGTAAGGTACCTGATCGACGCAGGAGCCGAGTTGGTCGTAGAGCGTGATGATTCCCTTGCTCTGCTTGACGTAAGGATTGAAGAGACTAAAGAGCCCTTCATATTCTGCCAAAGGCGGAAAGGGCATCGAATAGAAGAAGCTTTCAGCTTTTTGCCACTCCAGCGGATCCGGATTGGCGTGCACGTTGTCGAAGGAGTTGGCGGTTTGCCAACGGACAAACGCCGAACTGAAGAGGTCGCTCGCGTGCATTGGCTCGCGCCCATGCGGTCGCAAGCGTACTTTGAGACCACCCCAGAAAGTCTTTCCTGTTCCTACCAGGTCAGCGGTCTTTATTACAGTTGTCTGCATTGCCGGAACCGTGAGTCGTTTGGCCACGCTATCAGGACCAACCGGAGTTCCCGCTGCGTCATATAAATAGATCTCGTAATCAGTGGAGTCGGCGCCATCTTCAAAGCCGCGCGTGCCAACGAACGTATCTGAGGTCAACACAATTTCGGAATGAATGCCGAGTGCGGGGTCTTCGACGATGAAAGCGGCGCATACGTCGAGCCAGCAGGAGTTTGTTTGCGGCGGCGAACTGCTGTTCGGATTTTGGAAAGCGAGTGGTTGACGCAACAAGGGCACGGTCGCCAGAGAAACCAACGAACCTGAGGTCCAAGCGAGAAAGCTGCGCCGATCTAATCGAGCCACGGCAAACTCTCGGGGTATTGGATTGGGAAAGTTGAGGAGAGCGGGGTGGCCGCTCTCCTCGTGAAAGGGGCTAGCGTTCAGGTTCCTAGAAATTCCACCTGATAACTAGCTGCACCAAGCGGCCGCCAGGATCGTTCGTGGTTGAAGTATCCTGGTAGGCGTTGGTAATGATTCCATTCAGCGGTGCGCCGTTCACATCGTTGGCAGCACTGCCGATCAGGAAGTTCTGTGCGTTGAAGGCATTCAGGAATTCAGCGCGCAGTTCCAGGTTGTTGTTCTCCGTAAACCTGAACTTCTTGACGAGGCTCAAGTCGGGCCGAACAAAACGTGGTCCTTTAACAACTAAATTCGCGAACCCGCAGCCACCCGCGTACGGCTGCACGCAGTTGCCGGCGCCCGCCGGTGCCAGGTACCTACCGCTTGGCGCACCATTGGTATAGATAGGCTGATTTGTTCCCGCAGCAAAGCCGACGGCAAAAGCCTTGGCTGTGTTGGTGATCACATCATCAGGCAAATAGAACACTGCGTTGGGATTCTTGCGAACTTCGATAAGCTTCTGGAGGTCCTTCGTTGTCATTCCGACAAGTTGGACGTTACCAAAGTTCACCGGATTTCCACTCTGAACCCGAACTGATCCATTGAAGCCCCAACCACCGAGCAAATACTCCTGCCAGCCCCTGGCATCGGACAGGAATCTTTGTCCCTTGCCAACCGGGAATTCGTAGATGAAGTTTGTCTTGAAGGAGTGGGTGACATCGTAAGGACCAATGTTCTTGCTCAGATCAGTTCGTCGCAGATCGAAGTAGTTAGTGAATACCGAAGAACTGCTGGCATAGAAATTCGACTGCGACTTGGAGAAGGTATAGCTGCCCTGGATGAGCAGACCGGCTGAAAGTCGTCGTCTTACTTCTATTTGCAGAGCGTCGTACCACGATTGGTTACCGTTATCTACGACAAAAGGATCGCCTACCACATCGGGATTGACGATAAAGAAATTCGGGGTCGCCAGGGCCTTCAACTGTGGCGTAATCCCCGCCAACGTGCTGTTCAATACCGAGTTGCGGTTATTCAGGAAGGTCGAAGTGCTGAAGGCGAGGTTATTGGCAAATGTCAAAACACTCGGATTCAGCGGATTCAACGCATTGACCAAGGTGGCATTCGCAAACAACGCGTTGCTGTAGTGGGTCGAATTGGTTGGATCAATCGCCACGCCTGGACTGATGGTTGCGCCCTGCAAGTTCACCAGCATGGTTGGTAGCGGGAAGGTGCCCGTGCCAGGCCCACGGTAACGGAAGTTTAGCCCGCCACCAGTACAGCCAGGGGTTTGGCTGCAGGTAATGTTGGAAAGAAGGTTTTGTTGCGCGAGCTTGAACTCGCTCATGAAACCGTTCTCGATCACGTTAGCATGGTCTTGCAGGTCATACTGACGCCACAGGTTGTGTCCGCGATTGCCAACATAACGAGCTTCAATCACAGTGTCCTTCGTTAGCTCTCGCTGAAGACCAAAGGTAAATGACTCTACGTAACCCAGCTTAATGTCGGGCTTAAAGGCATTTACTGAGTCAGTGATCGAAGGAGTGAAGGGGAAGGACAAGCTCGAAGGAATGTTACTAGGTGGTGCCAGCAAGCCGCTCCGGAACAACGTTCCCACTGGGATGTTGTTTGCCCCGGTCAACGAAATCGCGCGGGTAGCCGTAAACGCTGGTCCAGAGTTGGCGCCGGTGACCGCTAAGAACACGTTTGTGCCTTCGCGTACTGAAGCCATCGAGAAACCGCCGCGAATAACGGTCTGACCGGAATCGCCTGCCAGTTTGTGCAAGAATCCACTGCTCCAATTCGGGCTGTAGGTAAAGCCAAAACTTGGCAGTAGATTCCAGTAGTCTTCCTTGAAGACCTTCTGACCCTTTGCATTAGTAAAGGTTGGAGCTGTTCCGGTCAGCGTGCCCGGTTTGAAGAGATTCCCGGTACCGGATCGACCAAACAGACTGTCATAGGTCGCAAATGAGAAGTTATTGTTTTCCACCACGTAGGGTAGCAGCACTTCGTTGCGCAGACCGAAGGTCAACGTAACGTTCGGACGAACGCGCCAGGTGTCCTGGGCATAGAAGCCAGCCTCGCTCATATGCATGCGCTGAATGAAGTCTCCGAGGTACTTATACTTTCCGGATTCATCAGTGTATGCATTACCGCTCAACTGGGTGATGCGACCGGTAAGCGTTGCGTAGAGTGCAGCCGCCTGGCTTCTTTGGCCCGGAGTCGAACTTGGCAAACCAGTGTTGAAAACATTGAATAGGGTGGAATCAAGCGTGGAGTCAACGCCAAAGCTGTACAACGGAACTACCCGGTTGAAGCTCTGTGAAAACAGATTCACCCGCGTGAAGTCGCCGCCAAAATTAAAGGTGTGATTGCCTTTAATCCAGGTCAACGTGTCGCTGAACTGCTTGACTGGTGAGTTGCGTCGTGAAGGAGCGGAAGTAACCGTGGCACTCTGGATGCCGCCGATGTTCGTAGCATTGATGCCCAGGTTAACCCCGCCCTGATTGGCAAACTGTCCCGCATTCACTTCTCCGAAGAACAACGTAACACCACCAACAAAGCCCATGCGCGCTTCGTTGACGATGTTGTTCGTGAGAGTTGAGCGGAGGGCAGTCACATTGGACCAGCGAATTGAAGTCTGGCTGCCGTGGTTGGGAAAATCGGGAAATGCCGGATCCACGTTATTCAAGAAGTCGACCACACCACCGAAGTTCTGATAGTTCCAGATATTCTCGATGTGATGTTTCTTTGTCGGGTTGAAGTCCAGTCGCACCGTGGGAAACCTTCGCGTCTGGCCACCGATGTTGTTAAAGGTGACTTGTTGACGCTGCAGGTCTGCGGGATTACCAGCGGCAACCGGAATCGGTTGCACATTGAGTCCGCTGACCGAACTCCGGATCTGGCCAAACAACGCGCCGATGGTTGGATCTGGAGTAGAAGTAAACCCAGCGGCACCGGCGAGGGTGTAGACGTTAACGCTGCAGCGCATGAAGCCGGGCGTCGCTCCCGTTGTGGTACAAGCAGAAGGTG
>DATFRK010000686.1:0-2709 GCA_035263325.1 Pyrinomonadaceae bacterium
TACCAATACCTTGCTTCCCATTTACCGAGAGTTGGGCCAACTCAAGGCCACGTTTGCGCCGCCCCAGGGCAAACCGGAGAAGAGCGCGACCTGCCTCAGCGGTGTTGATGTGACGCTGCCAATCTATGAAGGTGAAATATACAAATGGTCGAAAGCCGAGTGGACGGGAACGAGCGCCTTAACCCCAGCCGAGCTCGACGCCATCCTAGGAATGAAAGCCGGAGACGTCGCGAATGCGGTAAAAGTCGACAAGGGGGCACAAGAGATTCAGAAAGCCTACGGTCGAAAGGGCCATCTACTGGCGCGGATTAAAAGTACGCCCGAATTCGATGACAGCGCTCAGACAGTCGTCTACAAGATGGATGTGCGCGAAGGACCTCAATTCCGGATGGGCAAGCTTACGACGAAAGGTTTTTCGGACAATGTAACAAAGAGCCTGGTCGAGCAGTGGAAACTTAAGCCGGGAGATGTTTTTGATGATGGCTATTCTTATGAGTTTGCGCGCAAACAAATGGGTGACATTTTGCGCGGGCTATTTCAAGAGCGTCAGGCCCAGGGCAAGCCTGTCCCCAACATCAAATGGAGTAAAGATATTGACCGGGTCAACTCCACTGTAGATGTCGGTGTCGAACTCACTAACTAACGGACACTCAGTACACTGAGTGGTAGCAACCCGGATCCCGGGCACATGCCAGGAGCAGCACCAACACTCTTTGGGCGAGCTAAGCATTGAACGACCTACAAATCAAACCGGACCGCCGACAACTCTCGCCAACTGCAGTCCGGAGTTTTCTTTCTCACACAGCCAAGCTGTTTGCCACCAAGCCATTCCAGGCGCACCGCATTTTCGGCAGCGGACATGCGCAAACATTGGCGGCCTGGGGATGGCCACACAAATACCGTTTTGACCAACTGGAGGCAACGCAAGATCAGCCTCGCCTGTTTGTTATTAATTCGGAAACCCAGGTGCTGGGCCATTGTCGCTGGCAAACAAACCGTCAGGAATCCCCCACGATGGTGATCTGGCACGGCATGGAGGGCTCCACTGATTCGGGCTACATGCCGTCAACCGCTCGGAAGGCGTTTCGGGCCGGCTTTAACGTGGTTCGCGTTAACTATCGCAATTGCGGTGATACCGAGAACTTAACACCCACGTTGTATCACGGCGGCTTAAGTGAAGATTTGCGGATAGTCATCAACGAACTGATTCAACGCGATGAACTGAAGAGAATCTATCCAGTCGGCTTTTCACTCGGCGGCAACATGGTGCTCAAGTTGTTGGGTGAGTATGGCGCTGAGCCACCAAATGAGGTGGTTGCGGCGGCGGTTGTCTCGCCTTCAGTTGATCTGCAGAGCAGCACAAATCTGATCATGGCCAGGCGGAATTGGCTGTACCACAGAAATTTTGTCCATAGCCTCAAGCAAAGAATTCGCAAGAAGCATGACCTTTATCCGGACGTTTACAACCTGGACGAGTTGCCGCACATACGGACGATCAGAGACTTTGATGAGGTGTTTACGGCCAGGGCAAATGGCTTTGCCGACGCCGCTGATTATTATTACCGGATGAGTTCGATTCGGGTGGTCGACAAGATCAGTCTGCCGACACTGATGATTCACTCCCAGGACGATCCCTTCATTCCAATTGAGCCGCTGCGGCAATCAGTCTTTGCGCACAACCCCTGCTTACAGTTGATCGCTACTGATCGTGGTGGACATGTCGCATTCATTGCGGAAAAGCAACGGGCGGAAGATCGCTTCTGGGCTGAGAATCGACTAGTGGAGTTTTGTAGGTTGGCCGAGCAGCAACTGCGGTAACGCGCTGGCCTTTGGAGTGCGGGGACTCGTCCCCGCTTTGTGATCACAGATTGGTCAGGTAGTAGATCACAAAGCGGGGACGAGTCCCCGCACTCCAAATGCCGTCGCACTACTTTTAGTCTACTTTTCGATCTGTTTTATTAGTCTTAGGGCGTGATTGCGAGCTATGAGAGGTACGTGGTCGTCCGTACTGATATCTTTCAAGAGAGGAACAAGTTGTTTGGGATCCGAGAGGCCATCTCGCTTTAAGAGCGACTCGCAGACTTCCATCAGCTTGGGTGCATTCAACGGCTGGTTCTCGCGGGCCACTGAAATATCAAAGACAAGGATCGCCTGATCTGAGACGCGCCGGTATTCAGAAACCAGGGCCGCAGCATCGTCGTTGTGAGTCCAGTCAAACTCCGCCACCCTTTTTCGCTCGCCCACTTCCATACCAATCTTCATCGTCCCCAGATGAGCGAAATGTTGGCTTGACTGGTAATTGGTATCTGAGTCGAGAAACTTGAGTGCATCCCAACGCGTCGAAATTCTCGCCAACGCTGCAGGGGAAATTTCGAGTGGCTCGGTCACGGACACATCTTCATTCAGCCTCTCGAAGGTGATGGTGCCATGACCGGTCGAGTCGTGCTGGACAACGATGTGCCGGACATAAAATTTTGGCTGGTTGAATTCGTACGAATACTTGGCAGCGCTGGGTGGATTGGCACTCGGCGGTCGCGCCGCATTGGCCGGTTGCGGCCGAGCGTTTTGCTTATTGGCGGGAAGTTCCTGGCCAAAAGTAAAAATCGCCGCGCTGAGAAGAACGAACGCGGCGGGGAGAACGCGGGGCAGTAAAAATTTTGTTTTCACTCGAACTTTACCGATACTAACTTCGAAACGCCAGCTTCCTCC
>DATFRK010000687.1:0-4009 GCA_035263325.1 Pyrinomonadaceae bacterium
TGTTGCGAACGGAGGAACCACACTACCCAGTGCAAAATCGACACCACGTCGAACGGCTTCAGCGACAACTGCGGCCACAGACTGTCGGGCCATAAGTACTCCGCTCTCCGGCTCCAGCAGTCCCCAATCAATTCCGGCAAAACTGCATTGTGGATACTTCTGCGCCAGGTCATTCGCTGTCAGTTTCTCGTGGGGAACGCCGGCGCGAGATAGAGTGGCCAAAGTGTCCCGGGAGTAGTTGTCGTCATTCCGGCTCAGCAACAACACCCCAGTCTTATAGAAGATCGGAAACGCCAACGTGTTGGAGAGTTCCTGCCAGTATCCCAGCGACCGTTTGGCCGACTGCGTATAGATCTCGTCTGGCCCATAACTCATGCGGATGATGCGCGACTCACCTCCAGAACTGGAACGACTATTCCCGGCACCGTAGGCATCAAGGAGCACGACGCTCATACCCGACTGCGCCAGCCGGTGGGCAGTCCAACTGCCGAACACTCCGGCGCCAATCACCAGCACGTCACAAGTTTTGTTGCTCTTCATAGAAGGAATATTCCCGAACGGTTCGGGCAAGGTCAACGATGGGAGTGAAGGCGGCCGCCTCGCACTCATTTTTGGCCCTCAGAGCCGAACAGGCAGGCGGGCCACCTGCGCTCCCAAGGACTGAAGTTTGCGTATGTTGAAGGACGAGTGAGCAAGCTGACGTTTTGTGCTTGATATCAAGACGTAGAACTGTCTTACGCGTACGGGAAATTTACAGCCGTTCATTGTGACGTGAGAAGTTGGGAGCAAAACTATGTTGAAGTTTAACAAAGCATTTCCGAAATTCTTCGTGTTCGTTCTCCTGTTGATCCTGCCAGTTTCGACGTCGGCGCAGAAGGATAAGAAGGAGAAAGAGAAAGAGAAACTGCATAACGGCCAGGCTATATTCTGGCACGACCCGGTCGATTTGGAGTCCAGAAATCTTTTTCTGGGTGCCGGTGGCGAGAAGATGATGCCGGATATCCGAAAAATAACCTTTATCGAAAATAAGGAAGGCGGATACTCGACGAAATATCGAGTACGTGATGCCTCAGGCAACGAGTGGATCGCAAAACTCGGCAAGGAGGCCCAACCAGACACCGTTGCCAACCGCCTTCTTTGGGCGCTTGGTTACGAGACAGAAATCGCCTACCTGTTTCCCCATCTAACGATTGAAGGCAAAGGCATGTTGGAGAATGTTCGCCTGGAAGCGAGACCGAAGAATGTAAAGCGAACCGGTAACTGGAAATGGGACGATAACCCGTTCATGGACACAGCAGAATTTCGCGGGCTGAAGATCATGATGGTGATGATCAATAACTGGGACATGAAGGACGAGAACAACGAAATCCTCGCAACTCGCAATGAAACCACCGGGGAGGAAGAATTGGCTTACATCATCAGCGACCTGGGCGGGTCGTTCGGCAAGACTGGCGGTGTCATTTCACGCAGTCGCAACAAGCCGGATGACTATGTCAAAGCCTCGTTTATTGAGCGGGTGAATGGTGATGTCATCGATTTCAAGTACAGCGGAAAGAACAAGAAACTTTTCGATAATCTCACTGTGGCTGACGCGCAGTGGTTGAGCAAGTTGTTGAATCGTGTGAGTGATGCCCAACTCAAGGATGCGTTTCGCGCCGCTAATTATTCGGGTGAAGAGATGGATATGCTAATAACAGGGTTCAAGGATCGCATTCACGAACTGGCTCAAGTTGGGAAGTAGCGTCTTATCTGATCGCGAGCAAAGGAAAAGGTGGCGGACCATTCCGCCACCTTTAATTTTTTTGTTCGCTTAAAGTTCGATCTAGCGCACTACATCAATCGCGATCAGCTGCTGACCTGCAATTACGAACTCTGCCGGCGGTAACTCTTTCTCATACACCGGCGACAGTACTGTCGGCGTGTAACCGCCGGAAGTGCGATCGCTATTCAAGGTCGCCACGACTGATGGTGGGAGATTTGGCAGTTCACTCGTGCCAATTACCGCCCCTGCTGTTATGCGAAAGAGCTTCACATAAAGTCGATCCGTCTTCTTGATCGTGTTGATGGCCCGGACCAGTTGGCCCAGGTCCTGCGGCACAAAAGCCTTTGCCGGTGACCCCTCTTGCAACGCACCTCCATCACCCACAAACACCAACAGCTGACCCAACGCTGCATCTTCCGGTATCTGAACGGGAATGCGTTGTACAAACTGCTTGCCCGACTCTGTTCTAACGTACGCCTGGACTTCAATATTCTCACCGCGACGTACCTCGGTGCGATCCAACGCGATCCGCTCCAGAGTTCCAGCATACTTGGTATCGGTGGAAGAAATGTCGAGGGTGATGCCATCCAACTCAACGTCGTCAAAGCCGCTGGTCAACAATGAACCAACCGGCGCGGCGATTGAGCCGGCGGCAATCAAAGCCGAATTCGAAGCGGAAAAGCGACGATCGATTTGTATCGCTTCCTGACCCTTTACTTTAATTTCGCCCTTTAACGTAAGCGTTGAGTCACCCAGGGCGCGTTCACTGGAAGTAATCGTGTTGAAAACCGTGATATTCAGCAGCAACGGCGTCAGAAACGAGTCGTTGGCTATTTCATAGGAATAAGTTTCCTGTCTATCACGACTGGTGTGCAGGTTGATTTTAATGGGAATCATCTTTGGTGCTTGACGAAGTAAACCAAAGACTCCCGAAGCCCGATCCTGAGTAATCGATCCCACCATGCGGCCAGGCACAGCGAGCTTGAAGGAGTTGCTGACATTCGGAATCACTGTGACGATCGACGCCTCCGTCATGGGCATGTCAGAGGAACCCAGACTAAGAAACGGGTGACCAAACGCATAGATCCGATCCCCATCTCTCATCGTTACGGTGCCCGCGGCTGCCAGGGAGTAATCACCCCGTACCAACTGCACACTAATTGAGCTACCGGCCGGAAAGGTATTTTCATCAACTGAAGCCAGCGGCGTTATTGCTGCCGATCCGCCAGCCCCGGATACCGGCAACATCCCGCTCGCAACCAGCTGGGGAGCAAACATTGCGAGTGATTCCTGGTTAATGCCGTTAAAGACCAACGGCGTCGCAATTGGCGTCATCTGCTGGCCTAAAAGCGGGAGCAATGGTGACCCGGCGGGAACAGGGGCCAGCAAAGACACCGAAGAGACGGCTGGCTTTGGTAGATTCGCTTTCCAATCCGTCCCTGCCAACTGCGCAAATGAGAAGGCTCGGGGCTCCTTTGGCTGTTGAGCGTCCTTACTCGATCCCCTGTCAAAGAGATCGATCATCTGCTTGATGGGGGTAATTCCGGCGATCGGTTCTTTGGAAAAAGGAAAGCTGAAGGCGATGGCTCCCACTAGTTTGCCATCAATGTAGACCGGTGAGCCGGACATGCCCGCAAAGACGCCCGTCTTCTCTGCGTTAGCGCCGCTGAGGCGGGCAATAATTGCTGATTGGTGGGGGCCGGGAAAACCCGGTAACACTCCCAGGACCTCAACCCCAAACTCTTCCGGCTCTGTACCGCTGAAGACTGTTCTGGCAATCCCCTTCATTCCCGGCTTCAGATCTTCAAGAGGAAATAACTGGGGGCCTTTCACAGTTGGGGAGGTGACGGGCTTTTGCGCCGAGGCGAGACCACTTACCAGTAGCACCAAAACCAGGCCAAGAAAAACCGCTATGACTCTATTCATTAACTACCTCGAACCGTCGAAAACTCTACCTGGGAATCTGTTCACTCTAAGATGCCAAAAACGGCACCAGGGTCAACCCCGACTATAAACTTCGCTCAAGAAGTCGGTCAAGGTTGAGCCTTGGTGAGAAGCTCCAGGTTGTGATTAAACCTAACCGAAGGTTACTCGGCGTCAACAGAGAGTTGAACTGGGGAAACTTAACAGCTGCTCGGCAATGAGCTAACAGAACTTTACAGACTTGCGCACGCTCAAACCTGCTAATATCAGCAAATGTTGAATGGACCACGAATCTGGTACGCTCTCACAGTCCTGGCCCTGACA
>DATFRK010000688.1:0-3199 GCA_035263325.1 Pyrinomonadaceae bacterium
CTCCTGCAGTGACCGAACTGCTAAAAGGCGTGCCATTTTATTCAGGCGAAATCAAAGGCGAGTTACTCACGCCAACTGGAGCCGCGATCATTACCACGGTTTGCCATGAGTATGGCGCTATCCCGGAAATGAAGATTGCGAGCACCGGCTACGGGGCGGGGACAAGAGAGTACGATCGATTTCCTAATGTCTTAAGGGTTCTGGTTGGCGAAACTCAGCCGCGTACAGCAGCGGCAGAGCGTCTCTGGGTGATAGAGACCAACATCGATGACCTCTCACCTCAAATCCTGGGACATGTGATGGACCGGGCCTTTGAATTGGGTGCCCTTGACTGCTACTTCACGCCCGTACATATGAAGAAGAACCGTCCCGGGGTGGTACTTTCGGCGTTGTGTGATAGTGAAAAGAAAGAAAGCATTATGCAACTGCTATTCACTGAAACCACTACCCTGGGTGTACGCAGTTACGAGGTAGAACGACGAGCCCTGGAGCGCCACGTAGTGCAGGTGGAAACACAGTATGGCCCAATCGATGTTAAAGTTGCGCACTTGCGAGGACGGCCAGTAAACGGAATGCCGGAGTTTGAGCAGTGCAAATCGGCGGCGGTAAAGGCCGGTGTTCCTTTAAAGGTCGTGGAAGAAGCGGCCCGGCTTGCCCTGGCAAAATTGAACGATTTTGGAGTGCGGTGAGTGGTCACAACTCCATCTGAAAATTACAAAGCGGTGACGAGTCAAGTAGAACTATGGCTTCCAAGTTTTCCGAAGAAAAACCAGAAGTGGCGAACCGACCTGTAGATCTGGATCTGATCGCCCAGGGAGTGAGATTGATCCTTGAGGGAATTGGAGAGGATCCCGAGCGACCAGGACTGGTAGATACGCCAACCCGCGTAGCTGAGATGTTCGCAGAGTTGACGTCTGGCATGCGCGAAGATCCGAGTCAACACGTTGTGCCCTTGCCGGGCGATAAACACGATGAGATGGTCATCGTAAAAGACATCAGTATCGCCTCGATGTGTGAACATCATCTGGCGCCATTTGTCGGCAAGTGTCACATAGCGTACATTCCAAAGCAGGGTCGCATACTCGGAATCTCAAAACTCGCGAGATTGGCTGAGACGTTCTCCCGCCGCCTTCAGCTTCAGGAACGCTTGACCACTGACATTGCCAACACACTTTTTGAAGGCCTCAAGCCTTTGGGAGTGATGGTCGTCATCGAGGCCGAACACACCTGCATGACGTTGCGCGGCGTGCGCAAAGCCGACGCCAAAACTGTAACGTCAGCAGTACTCGGAGGCTTTCGCAGCGATCCCAGAACGCGGGCCGAAGCAATGGCCCTGATCAAAGGAAGAGAATGAGGAAATCCGCATGCCAGTGATAGCTCGACGTCGACCCCACATTGCCGTAGCCCTATTAGTGTTGACGCTGTTGGTAACGTATGGGCTGGCGCAACGTAAGCCTGCCTCAACCATTACCGAAGCTACGCTCAAGGCCCACATAAAATTTCTCGCCGACGATCTACTCGAAGGACGCGGCACAGGCGCACGCGGCGGCGAGTTAGCAGCGAAATACATTGCGGCGGAAATGGAGCAACTCGGTCTGAAAGGCGCTGCCGCTGATGGCAGCTTTTTCCAGCCCGTGTCTTTGGTGGGAGTTAAGGCTGATCCGGATACTAAACTTACGATTTCTGGTCACGGTGGCAGCGAGACCTTCAAATTTGCCGATGAGTTTGTCGCATTCACGGGCGCGCAAACTGAACAAGTGGACGTCGATGCTGATCTAGTTTTCGTTGGTTATGGCATCAACGCTCCCGAACAGCGTTGGAACGATTACAAGGGTGACGCTGCGGACTATCGCGGCAAGATTCTCGTCATGCTGGTCAATGACCCGCCGGCCACAACGGCAGAACCCAATCTCTTTGGTGGCAAAGCACTGACCTACTATGGGCGTTGGACGTACAAATACGAAGAGGCTGCCCGCCGTGGTGCCGCGGGTGCGATTCTGTTGCATACGGATCAATCCGCCGGTTATCCCTGGAGTGTGGTGCGCACTTCGAACGGTTCGTGGCGTTTTGACATTGCTCGGGGACAGGGCGACTCCACTCCATTTCTGCAGTTTCGTTCGTGGATGACTGATGATTCGGCTCATCGCTTGATGAAGTTGGCAGGACAAGACCTTGACAAGTTGCGCAGCCAGGCAGCCGCACGAGATTTTCAACCCGTGAACCTTGGGTTGAAGGGTAAGCTCAATCTAAAAAGTGAAGTCAAACGAGTGGCGGCGCCGAATGTCGTGGGCATTCTCGAGGGAAGCGATCCAAATCGGCGTGGCGAGTACGTGGTCTACTCGGCCCATTGGGATCACCTGGGAGTCGGCGCACCAAACAAGAATGGCGACACGATTTATAACGGCGCACTCGATAACGCCTCCGGTGTTGCCAGCGTATTAGCCATCGCTAAAGCTTTCGCGGAACAACCACCGGCGCAACGACCTAAACGGTCCAGCCTGTTTTTGTTTCCTACCGGAGAAGAGCAGGGACTGCTCGGTGCTGAATGGTATTCACAACACCCGCTGGTGCCACTCGACAAGACAGCTGCCAACGTGAACCTCGACTCAATGAATGTGCTCGGTATCACCAACGACTTCATTCCGCTCGGCGCAGAGCGGTCAACCTTAAAAGCCGTAGTTGAGGCAGTGGCTCATGATCGCGGAATGCGCGTTTCAGCTGATGCGCGACCAGAACAGGGCTCGTTCTTCCGCTCAGATCACTTTCCCTTTGCCAAAGTTGGTGTGCCTTCGATTAGTCTAAAGGAAGGGAACGACTACGTCGGTCGCTCAAAAGAATGGGGTGAAGAACAGTTCCGCGCTTACAACACTGCCCACTACCATCAACCTTCTGATGAATTGAGAGACTCCTGGGATTTCCGCGGAATGATTCAGGAAGCGGAGATCGCCATGGACATCGGGCGCCGCATTGCCGATACGCCGGAGATGCCGAAATTCAATCCGGGAGACGAATTTGCCAAGAAGAAGTAACTCAGACACCTATAGATGAATACTTTCTACGTCACAACTCCAATCTATTACGCCAATAGCCTGCCTCATCTTGGTCATCTCTATACCATGATCGTCGCGGACACCATTGCCCGCGCCAAGAAACAACGCGGGATCGAAAGATATTTCCTGACCGGCACTGACGAACATGG
>DATFRK010000689.1:0-5815 GCA_035263325.1 Pyrinomonadaceae bacterium
ACAGGCATTAATACCATTGAGAATATCGGACTTGAACTAGAGAGCATCTCAAGTACGGT
Source organism: Pyrinomonadaceae bacterium (assembly GCA_035263325.1). Taxonomy (GTDB): domain Bacteria; phylum Acidobacteriota; class Blastocatellia; order Pyrinomonadales; family Pyrinomonadaceae; genus PSRF01. The sequence goes on from DATFRK010000689.1 coordinate 60, forward strand.
TACAGTCGTGGATGACGGTAATGAACTGAATTCTACCGAGTCGGCCCAGGCGTCGGTCTCATTCAAGCAGGAGTCTCTCCAAACTCTGCCACTCGCGACTGAACGTTTTCAGGATGCCTTGCCGCTCGTTCCTGGAGTTGTTCGTGGGCCCGATGGTTTACTCAACATAAAGGGCGCAAGGGCGAGCCAGAGTGCGCTCACCGTTAATAGCGCAACTGTTAATGACCCGGTGACCGGCGACTCCGGCGTTAATCTACCGCTTGAAGCAATTCAGTCTGTTCAGGTGCTCACCAATCCATATGCCCCAGAGTATGGACAATTTACCGGTGGCGTCACCTCGATTCAAACAAAGTCAGGCTCTGAGAAATTCAACGCTAACGCGCAAAGTTTCTTCCCCAGGGTTCGTCGTCGCGGTGGTTCCTTTGTTGGAATCGCGGCTTTTACTCCACGGGTCACCTTTAGCGGTCCTGTTATCAAGGACAAGCTGAAGTTTATGCAGTCTTTCGAATACCGCTTTGTTCGCACACCGGTAGAGAACTTACCACCCCTCAAACGCGATACGGGCCTCGAAAGCTTCGATTCGGTTTCACAAATCGATTGGGACATCAATGACCGGGACCACCTGACGACTACGTTCTCCTTGTTTCCCGAGAAGCTCCGATATGTTGGGTTAAATACATTCAATCCCCAGGAAGTCACTCCTAATTTCAAGCAGCGGGGCTTCCTGTGGGCAGTCAATGAGCGCCGAATTTTGAGTGCGAAGTCGGTTTTGGAATCGACGTTCAGCATTAAGCAGTTCGATGCCGATGTGTTTCCGAGCTCAGGAACTGCGCCCATGAATTTTGCGCCAAGCGTAAACTCGGGAAACTTCTTCAACCAACAGGATCGGAAGAGTAAACGCTACGACGCGCTTGAGGTCTACAGTTTTAGTCCACCGAATTTTGCCGGCGCGCATTTTATTAAGGTAGCTGGTGGCGTGAGTTACATCAATTTTGACGGACGCAACACAGGCAACACGGTACGAATCCTTAGAGCGGACGGTACGCGTAGCCAGGAGATTAACTATGCAGGCAAGGGAGAACTCTCTCGCAACAAGACCGAGTATCTTGCCTACTTCTCAGACAAGTGGTCTTTGAACAAACGAATAACGATTGACTACGGCGTACGTTACGATCGAGACAACATCACCAGCGAGAATAAGGTAGCACCGCGAGTTGGTTTCGCTTTTCTGCCAACGCTCGACGGGCGCACCGTCGTTCGCGGTGGCATAGGCTTGTTCTACGACGATGTAGATCTAAACGTTGCCACCTTCACTCAGGGACAAGATCGAATCCTAACCCACTTTGGATCAGACGGTCAGGAGATAATCGGACTGCCGCAACTACAGCGTTATGAACTGACCGAGGGAAGGCTGCAGACGCCCCGGAGCGTCAACTGGAATATCGAGGTTGATCGCGAGTGGATAAATAACTTGTTTGTGCGAGTCGGCTACCAGCAGCGACAGGGCCGGCGCGAGTTTGTCTTGAACCCACTTGAGGTCCAACAACAGCAGAGCATTATTGGTTTGGACAATTCGGGAAGTTCACGCTATCGAGAACTTGAGGTGACCGCGAGATATAGATTTCGCGAGCAGGACGAGTTCGTAGCCTCGTATGTACGCTCTTCTGCCAAGGGAGATGTGAACGACTTCAATTCTTATTACGGTAATTTTGAGAATCCGATCATTCAGGCGAACGAACGCACGCTCCTGCCCTGGGACGCTCCGAACCGTTTTCTTTTCCGAGGCGAGTTCCACGTCAAATACGGTCTTACTGTCTCACCGGTCCTGGAAGTCAGAAACGGATTCCCTTACTCCATAATTGATGAAGATCGCAACTTCGTGGGTCCTCGTAATCGCGCCGGCCGTTTTCCCACATTCACGTCAGTCGATTTGCAGGTGTTGAAGTCAGTGAGTCTTCCAGGGAGATTCAACAAGTACCGCGCGAATCTAGGTTTGAAGGTTTTTAATTTGACGAATCATTTCAACCCTCGGGATTTCCAGAACAATCTGGCGAGCGATAGCTTTGGTGGATTCTCAAACGGGGTGGGCAGGATGTACGGCACACGCATCTCGTTCTCGAAGAAGTAATGTTCGAGGCTTCAGTTTGTTAAGCCGCTGACGACTGAAGGGAGTTAGGGATTGATGACAACCATTCAAACGGTACCGTCTTCAATGAATAACGGGCTACATCGCTTCTGTTTACTGGTCGCGAGCGCGACGTTTTTGTTAATCGTCGCCGGTGCACTCGTCACCAGTCATGATGCTGGGTTGGCGACGTCCGACTGGCCCCTTTCAAACGGTCAATTCTTCCCCAAAATGGTAGGCAACCTGTTTTGGGAACATGGTCACCGCATGGTTGCCACCACCGTTGGAATGCTCACTATTGTCCTAACGGTTTACCTCTTCAAGAGCGAAAGGCGAAGATGGGTTCGCAAGCTCGGCATCGTCGCCTTACTTGCCGTAATTGCCCAGGGACTACTCGGCGGCCTTACGGTCAAGCTGATGTTGCCGCTAATCGTTTCCGCGGCTCACGCAACTCTGGCGCAGATATTCTTTTGTACCACCGTTAGCTTATCTGTGTTTACGTCCAGCGGCTGGAAGAAAGATCGAGCGTCGGTTGAAGAAGATCACGGCCTGTCTGTCCGATACCTCTGTGTGGCAACAGCCACGGCCATATTTTTGCAGTTAATTTTTGGTGCCGTCTTGCGCCATTCAGCAACGTGGGATAAGCCACTACCAACTGATCCGCTCTTGACCCATGTCGGAGGCGCCGCAGTCGTCACAGCATTGCTCGGCACAACGGCTGGAACCATCCTCCGCCGTTATTCCGGTCAGCGGTTCCTAACGCGACCGGCAGCAGTTGCGCTGGCTCTTCTGGGATTTCAGCTTCTGCTCGGGCTCGCGGCGTACCTTACTAGACAGGCATCACCGAACGATCCGCAGCCTTTGAATCCAATGATAGGAATCACGGTGGCTCATGTCGCTTGCGGCGCTCTCGTATTTGCCGCCACGGTTGTCTTAACTCTGCGGTCGTTTAAATACCTGCGAGCGAGCGAATCTGATAAAGGTTTCTCTCACCTCCGAAGCGACACTCGAGCGCGGTTCGCGAATCAAAGTGGGTGCCGAACGTGAGACCTGACTCTAAGCGAACAACACCGACACTTCCGACAAAAACAGTCGTGTGGCTTGCGAAAATCAGAAGAATTTGAGGGTTGGGTGTTTGGTATGCGGGGTGCTCCACGATGAGTTGTAATGGAAAGTGGGCTACCAACATCGTCGTCACCGTCTCCGGTATTAGAACCCGCACTAATCGCTCAACGCGAAGATAGTAGCGTGATAAGGCAAGAGCGAAGGGAAGCTGCCTTGCGCCAGGCGCAATCGATAGCCTTAGCCGAACTGGCGCGGAGGAGACGGCGATTGGGAACGCTGTCGCCGGAACAAGAAATCGCCGTGGAAAATTTGGTCGTGTCGACAGCAACTAAGCTCTCGGAAGTAGCAATTAGAGTGTTGGAGTCTCTGGCAGTAATTAATTCATCTGCGGACTACGACAAGACTGGTTCGACGATTATTCCTTGAGCTTTGCAGCGCTAAATGTTCAACCTGCTTTCGTAAGAGGCTGAACTTTTCCGCTAGTAAGACGATACTTTCTTCCCGAGATTCGCGTTGGGTTCTTCACCGTTTCGGCACCGGAAAAGCTTTCATGATAGCTCTCGTTTTCAGATGGGAACTTACCATCCTTCACGTCCCGATCGTAGGCATTGAGCGCGATTTGAATACTTTCAAATGTATTTCCATAAGTTCTCAGGAACTTAGGCATAAGACACCGGTTCAGGCCGATCATGTCTTCTTGAAAATCTAGGAGTTCATAACGAATTACTCCCTTTCTTCGCCTCAGTTGTCTGTGGTGACACAGTGATAAGGATGTACCGGGCAACGAACATTCCATTCGACAGCTTAAGAAAAATCTTAAGCTCCCGGGAACTCAACCGAGTTCTGACGGAAATGTCGCCCGCAGCCCAATTACTGTCGGATGGAGAGCCGACAACTCCGAATGGTTCATCTTCAACTTCGTGGGATTCATTGATTAATCCCTGAAATCACTGTGGCCAGTTTATTGCTATGCGTTGACTCGGGTTCTTCACGAACCAAGCTGATAGCGCGAGCGCGATTCAAGACCTTAATTGATGTCGACTCAGTTATTAACGAGTTGAATTGAGCGCTGGTGGCCAGGGCACCCCGCGCTCTTGGTGGGTGGGCTTTACATAGGCGGCAAGGGCCACCCACCTGAAATTTGCCCCATGGGTGCGGCGTTATGAAAACAGTTGTGAAAATAGTGAAGCATGGGATTAGAGAGCAGCCGGTTGTTGTTGAAGAGGGCAAGACTCCCAAGCATTCTCCAAGCCATATGGCAAAAACCATCAAAGCGTGGATTACGGAATCTCGCGAGCGACGCAACGACAAGGCAAACTTTCCGTTGTGGCTTCAGGAAGCGCGCAATGGAATGCGGATGAAGGGTGCACTGACGAGTTCGTTTCAGATGGAATGACTCCTAGGAGGCAGCGTGACGACGAAACTCATTCGCGGTCATGGTCAACTCTGGCTGAGCATTGTCGTGCTCGCGACGCTCTTTAACGGGAATGATATTTGGGCTCGTACAGTAATGAACGCTTTAAACACACCGTCGAACCTGAGCGGTGCTCATATTCAAAACCATTTCATTACCGTCAATGGTCTTCGCGTTCACTACGTCGAATTCGGGAAGGGCCGTACCGTGGTCTTGATTCACGGAAACGCGGGGAGTGTGGAGGACTTTGAGTTTGGAGCATTTGATTTCTTGTCGCCTGGTTACCGTGTAGTTGCTATCGACAGACCAGGTCACGGAAGAAGTGACCGGCCTCCAGGAAATTCTGCTGTCGAATTTCAGGCGGCACTGCTACACCAAACGTTATCGCAGCTGGGCATCTTTCAACCCATTCTGGTTGGCCATTCATGGGGAGCCGCGTTGGCGCTTGCTTATGCGTTGAGATACCCGGCCGACGTTTCGGCAATGATCCTTCTGGCGCCCGCGGCGTATCCAGACGAAAGCAGTGAAGGATTTCTACCGTTCACGACAAAAATCCCTCTCATCGGGGATCTGAGCGTTGTCCTGGGAAGAGCCCTATTGGGTCACCGCCTGTTAAGAGCCGGTCTCACGCGAGCCTTTTATCCTAGTCCAATTTCGGATCGGTACCTCAAGTTCGTTGACTCATTGTGGTTAGGTAGAAAGCAGATCAAAGCATATGTAGAGGATGAAGCTACGCTAAACGACAGCCTGAGGAAACTGAGTATTAGGTATTCGGAGATTAACATCCCTGTCGTTATTGTAACCGGCGACAAAGATAGGATCGTATCTCCTGACCAAAATGCACGCGCACTTCACGCAGCGATCCGAGATTCGCGACTCATCGAGATGAAAGATACTGGTCACGAGATTCCGCAAACTCACCCGGAAAGTATCGGACTTGCTTTAAAAATGATTTCTTAGATTTCAAGAGGATAAGTGAGGGCATCCGCTCCCGCCTCGAATAAGCAACTCCGTCAATTCCGGGAGAATCAGCTTCACGCACCTGCGAGCCTCTTGATTTCACCCAACAGGCGAAGCCGGTCAAACGGTACATGGGTTGCTCACTTTTACGGCGAAGGCAGGCTTCAGGTAGGCACAGCCGAGGAGAGACGT
>DATFRK010000690.1:0-4123 GCA_035263325.1 Pyrinomonadaceae bacterium
CTATTTGGGAGCGCAGCTTCTTTGGAATGCGGTTTACTTTGGAGTGCGGGGACTCGTCACCGCTTTGTGATAGCGCAACCTCCTTGGATCTCGATCACAAAGCGGTGACGAGTCCCCGCACTCCAAAGTAAAGCCGCACTCCCCAGAGCTAAACCACCTGGCCGGCGGCAAATCCTGAGGCCCAGGCCCACTGGAAATTGTAGCCGCCGAGGTGACCAGTTACATCTACAACTTCACCGATAAAGTAGAGGCCGGGGAGACGTTTGCACTCCATCGTTTGCGACGAGAGCTCATCGGTCGAGATTCCGCCTGCCGTTACTTCGGCCTTCTTGAATCCTTCCGTGCCAGAGGGTTTGAGCTGCATATCGTGAATCCTACCGGCAATAGCACGAAGCTCAACGTGGCCATACTGTTTTAATGGCCTTGAGCCTCCGTTTAGCCGGCACCAGGCCTGGGCAAAACGTCTCGGCAAGTATTGGGAGAGTAGATTTGTCAACTCGATCTCGGCCCGTTGATGGTCGAGCAGAATAGCAAAAATATCAACGTTGGGGAGCAGATTGATTGACACACTCGCACCCGGTTGCCAGTAAGACGATATTTGCAATATCGCTGGACCGCTCAGGCCGCGATGGGTTATCAGAATGTTTTCTCGGAATTCAGTGCCGCAACAACTTACTTGAGCATCGATCGAGATACCGCTCAGCGGAGAAAGTTGTTCCAGTATTTGTGGCTGCAGAGTGAAGGGTACCAGCCCGGGTCGTGGTTGCTCGATGCGCAGGCCAAACTGGCGGGCAAGGCGATAGCCAAAGTCAGTAGCTCCTAAAGGTGGAATCGATAATCCTCCGGTAGCTATCACTAGTGACGAGCCCGCGAACGTGTCCCGGCTTGTTTCAATGCGAAACTCGTCACTCTTTTCAATTTTAGTAACGCGGCATTCGCAACGAATCGTGACTCCGGCATCGTTAGCTTCGCGGAGCAGTAGGTCGATGATTTGCTGCGAACTGCCGTCGCAAAAGAGTTGGCCCAACTTCTTCTCGTGATACGCGATCTTGTGCTTCTCAACCAGGGAGATGAAGTCAGACGGCGTGTAGCGTGCCAGGGCTGACTTGCAGAAGTGCGGATTGGCGGAGAGAAAGTTATCCGGCGTGGTGCCGGTGTTGGTGAAGTTGCAGCGACCGCCGCCGGAAATAGCAATCTTCTTGCCTACACGACCAGCATGCTCAATGACCAGCACCCGTCGTCCACGCTTTCCTGCCTCAATGGCACAGAACAAGCCTGCCGCGCCGGCCCCAAGCACGATCACGTCGTAATGTTTTGTTGCCGAAAGCATTAAGCTGCGTAATCCAGGGGTAGCTTTATCGATGAACTACGATCAAGTACCATTCTTCGGATGTCTGGGCCGCCGGAGAACATTCTCACGTTTCGCACGCTCTACGAAAGTGCATTGATTAGTGTGCGCGACTACGAGTGCCATGCCGATCGTAGCGGGCCGGGCTTCGAAGAGTATAGTGCGGATAACGGCATCGTGCTGATGCGGCACGGCGCGTTTGGTAAACACTTTGGCCGCCGCAGTTTCACCGCCGACGTTAACCAGGCCGTCTTCTTCTCAAGAGAATCGACCTATCGCGTGAGTCACCCGGCGGAATGTGGCGACCGAGGCACTAGTTTCATTCCCACGCCGCGGGTCCTCAACGATATTGTGCGCGAGCTCGATCCAACTATCGACGAACACCCGGAGAATCCCTTTCCGTTTGTCACCGGTCCCTGCGACGCAAAACTCTTCTGGCGCCATCGCGAGCTGGTCCAGCGTTTGGAAAACGCCGCTACCAAGCCATTGGAACCGCTCTGGGCCGACGTTACTTCCTTACAACTTATTGCTGACGTGCTGGAGGCCGCGTTTGTGCAGCATGGACTGCCGCGCAAAGAGCGTCGTTCGGAAACGCGGGCGGATCACGCGGAACGAGTGGAGGTAGCTAAGACTTATCTGGCGGCCAACCTTGCTGACAAGATCACGCTTGACGACATTGCTCGTGAAGTGCACGTCTCGCCGTTTCACCTGGCGCGACTGTTTCAAGAGCGCACTGGCGTTCCGGTGCATCGTTACCTGACCCAACTCCGGTTGCGGGCGTCGTTGGAGCGATTAGCTGACGGCACTTCAGATCTCACCCAGTTGGCCCTGGAGCTTGGTTTTTCCAGTCACAGTCATTTTACTGACGCCTTCCGCCGTGAATTTGGGCACTCGCCTTCTGCGATCCGCCGTTCAACGTCCAGCTAGTGTGGTGTCTAAGACTTCTTAGCCACTGCTCGAAAAACAAGAACTTGATTTAGTTTCATCTCTGCGCAAACCTCAGCGTACTCCGCGACTCTGCGGTTGAGTGGTTTTTAACAGGCATTCACCGCGGAGCCGCAGAGTACGCTGAGGTTTGCGCAGAGAGTGTACGCAAACACGGTATTTGCTGCCTGCTAATGATCAGCAGCGAACTTCTTGAAACAGAACACTAGCGCCTGGGATCCCAGAGGCGTGAAGACGAAATGAGCAAGATTCTGGAAGTCTGACTTTATCTTCCCTGCTACTCTTCGCTCCATGAAATGAAACGCGCCTCAGTTTCGGCGCATGATTCTTAAGACTTCACAAGGAGAGCAGTGATGGCAACAGAAAAATGTCCGGTGTGCGACTGGGCAATCAACGATGGTGGGATCAAAGTGACGGTGGCGGGTAAGGAAATTACCGTCTGCTGTGATGAATGTGTCGAGAAAGTGAAGGAGAACCCGAAGCAATACGCGGCGGCGAAGTAGTAGGCAAAATTAGTCTGGGCACGCCTGAGATCTGAGATCTTGGAAATAGAGATCTGGAGCAATGTTTTGATCTCAAAAATTCCGGATCTCAGATCTCAAAAGAAATTGGCAGATGGTCCTTAAAGATTCTGCGAAATCCTTGTTGGCACCTCAGCCTTGGGCAACTCTGGCGTGAAATCCTCACCAGGATTGATGAACTGATTGCGCTCGAAATGATATTGCTTGTCGTACAGCTGCTTATATCTTCCGGAGACAGCCAACAACTCTTCGTGAGTACCACGTTCTACAATTTCCCCTTCTTCGAGCACTAGAATTTGATCCGCGCTGCGAATGGTCGACAGGCGATGCGCGATTACAAACGTGGTGCGCCCACGGCGCAACGATTGCAGTCCATCCTGAATCATTGCTTCGCTTTCGCTATCCAGACTTGAGGTCGCCTCATCGAGAATAAGAATGCGTGGTTCTGCCAGGATCGCGCGGGCAATAGCCACCCGTTGCCGTTGACCGCCCGATAACTTCACCCCGCGCTCGCCGACAACTGTGTCGTAACCATCGGCAAAGCCGTTGATGAACTCTTCGCAATGGGCAATCCGGCTGGCGTTGATGATCTCGTCGCGAGTGGCGTGGGGATAGGAAAACGCAATGTTCTCAGCAATCGTGCCGTCGAAGAGGAAGTTGTCTTGTAACACCACGCCGAGTTGATTGCGGTAGTCTTTTAAACGAATGGTGGTCAGGTCGCGACCATCAACGGTGATTTTGCCTTCCAGCGGTCGATTGAAAGCCATCACCAGGCTGATCAGAGTGCTCTTACCTGATCCACTCGAGCCAACGAGAGCGGTGGTCGAACCTGCCGCGGCGACGAAGGAGACCTGACGCAGGACCGGGGTGTCGTCGTTATACTCAAAGCTGACGTTCTGAAACTCTATTTCGCCTTTAATCTCACCCAGCGGTGCGCGCGTCGAATCCTCTGCGTCTTCAGTGGCCATTCGTTTGATTTCGCGTATTCGATCCAGGCCGGCAAACGCTTCGGTGATTTGCGTGCCGATTGAGGCAATTTCAACCAGCGGCGCGGCAACTAGCGCGGTGAAAAAAATGTACATGAAAAACTCACCGAGCGTCATGCGGCCAGCCAGGATGTCGTTACCGCCAACGAGCGTGAGGATTACACCGATCATACCCACGACGACAGTGGAAAATGCCGTAACCGCCGAAACTCCGGTCAGTGACTTCGCTACGTTGCGAAGGAGCCGGTGAGCGCCACGAGCGAACACCAGTTCTTCCCTCTTTTCTGCGGCGTAGGCTTTGACGATGCGGATGCCTCCGAGCG
>DATFRK010000691.1:0-2943 GCA_035263325.1 Pyrinomonadaceae bacterium
TTCGAGACAGCAGGCCAATCTCCTCTTCAGCGAGCCGTCGCTCTTCAAGAGTCAGCGCGGATTCGTTCTCAAGGGCTTCCGAAGTCGGCATGACGTGCGCGAAGGCCAGACCCGCGGCGCCGAGTCGAGCGGCAAACATGGCGATCGCTTCCAGGTGTTCGAATGTGTCCCGGCGGAGGCCAACCTTGATGATGAACGGCAGGTTGTGCCGGTGACAGCAGGAGAATGCGCGGATCAGTCGGACAAACGATCCCTGTCCGCGCCAGTGGTCATGAGACTCAACCGTGGTTCCGTCGATACTGAACGCCACGTGAGTGAGACTCGCTCGGTGAGTCAGCAAAGTGGGAAACAGTTTTTCAAAGTTCCAACCGTTGGTGACAAAGCTCGCTTTCACACCTGCTTCGCCACATACCTGCAAAACTTCACCGAATTGAGGATGCAACGAGGGCTCGCCTCCGGTGAAATTGATTACGTTGACGCCGGCGGCGAGCCGGGCTTCGTTAATAATACGGCGCAAAAAATCGATGGGCAGGAACCGAGCGCGAGTGTGATACAAAGCATCTTCGTCGCGCAGGCAATAACCACAATGCAGATTACAGGAATTCGTTAACTCAACCGTCAGGCGTTGAGGACCGTAGCGAGCATCGAGGGTGCCGTTGTCGACAGTCATGCGGCTTGTCGCTCAATAATCGTTCCCAGAAAACGGGCCGTGTAGTGTCGATCGCCAAGCAAATCAGTCCCGGAATGGAGATCAAAAGCGCGGCATTGTCGAGCCAAACGTCCCAAAATGTTCAGCAATCCGCCGGCCGTGGGCAGATCGAGACTGGCCGCTTGAGTAATCCTCAATAATCGTTTCATCGCGTCCGCCTGGGTGATTGCTTCCATCCGGCTTTGCGGCGCCTCCGCGCGATGAGCGAATATCAATACTTCCGGAATGCAGTTGCGCAGGAGCTGGGACGGGAACACGTTCTCTGGCTTCAGAACCAGTTTGTGGTCGAGCCCGACGGTTTTGCCGAGTAAGCCCGGAGCGAGCCCCGGCACTCCGCTTTTGATTACCGTCTCAGTGGTGAGAGCGAAGTGCTCGCGCAAACCAAAGGCGTCGATCTTCTCAGCCGATGCGGTCAGCAACACCACGTCATCTGATGAGAATTTCCAACCGCTCGCGGCCAGCTGCAACGCCAGGGTGGACTTGCCGCTGCCGGAAGGGCCAACAATCAGCGCGGAGGTGGAGGTTTCCGGATCGATGACCGCGGCCGAATGTAACTCGAACGCCCCTGCCCTTCGCAGTGCGGTCGCGAGCCCGTGCGCTAAGACTCTCTCGAACAGGACCGACTGCCGATCCAGATCGTCAGCCAAAGAGACAAAGACGGTTCTATCAACTCCCGCCCGGACAGTCGAGCTCCCGAGGCGTACGGCGTAAAGTGATGGAGTAGAGTAGAAGGAAGTTTCAGTGCCCGCTTCTTCGGTGACATAACAGCGGGCTAAACCAGACAAGGGTTCAGTGTTTTCATTCCTGAGAATCAGCCTGGATGCGCGAGTGTCGCCGATCCTGTTAACTCGAGTTGCGCGAAGAAACGATAAGTATCGATCAACCGGTTCAACCGTGGTGAAGTCCGGGAATTCGACCGACAAAAAGCGACCGGCAATCTGATAATGAAACTCAACCGCCGGTCGCGGATTACATGCCATGTCGCGCATGGAGTGGCTAGCTAATTGGTCACGCCGGAGCCGATCGCCTGCAGGAAGGTGGTCGCCTCAAGCACGTCGATTGGTACTGAGACCTCAGGCTCCACAAATGGCTTCTTCCCTGTAATCCCGTTCGCTACCTGTTGTTCAGTCTCAAACTCACGAAACTCTTTGGGTTGTTCCTTGTTCTCCAAAGTTCAGTCTCCTCCGGTTGTGTTTCACTGCCCAACGCGTCAATTGCCGCTCAGTCTATCAAATACAATGCAGCCTTCACAGGTCTTACGAACCAGCGCAACCGCGCCTCTCTTAAGGTGGGGTGCAGCCATTCTACGGATTTTTGGTTCGCTCGACAACCACAATCCGCAGCACAGTCCTGGTGCCGCGTTGTGAATCAAATCGAACGTAGATTCGCAGATTTGGCGAAATCTGCAAGATGGCGTCTTCCAGGGGACGATCTTTAATGTTCACCGATACCTGTTCTTTTGACTCTTCGGGACCTTCAAACGGGATGCCGGCCTCGTCGGCAATGTCAGACATCACGTCCAAAAGGGGTTGGTCCTTCGCCTTGATGGTTAAGTTGCCATTCTTGTAGGAAAGCTTAATTGGGTCGTCATCATTGGCCTCATCGGGGGTGGTTTCGGTATTTCCGCTAATCACAAAGGCCTGCGATTTTCCTTTTACCACGGCGTTGCTGGCCGGAGGGATCTCGTTGTAGGCGTTCAGGAAAATACCCAACGGGCGCGGCTTGGAGCCCGGAGCCGATTCGATCTCATAGTCGATGTAAACCACTGGAGCCAGCTACTGCATGGCGGGTTCAAGCAGGAGATCGCTGAACTTGGCGCCGGTTCTTTGCCTGGCCATCACCGGGCTCAAAACGACCGGGATCTTAAGCTTGTGCGAGAGGTCGGCCGCGATGTCGGAAAGCTTTGTGTTCTCCGCGTTGAGCGAAATTGACAAAACGTTTTCCTCGCTCACTGAGAGTTTGAATGACGGTTTGGCTTCGTCTTTCCTGGTGACCGGAGTAACTTCGGCGTCCTTTTTGACGACAGGCGTCGCTTCTGGTTTGGGCGCTTCCGTCTGGGCGCGGACTTCAGAAACACCAGACCAGAGCAACGTCAAAACTGCGAATAACAAGGCACTGCAGACTTTGTAATGCTTTCTAACTACTTCGGATTTCATGGCAAAGTGAAACTACAATGAGGAAACTATTCCAGTCAACAATTTGAAGCCGGCTTAGTCGATGAGGGAGGGCTATGG
>DATFRK010000692.1:0-4306 GCA_035263325.1 Pyrinomonadaceae bacterium
TAGTAACGTTATTGCTATTGGAGCAGGCGTGCCTGGGGATGATGTGAGCAACAGTTGTTTCATCGGCCAGATTTTCGGCGCAACCTCTCCTGGCGGAGCTGCGGTATTCATCAATTCAGACGGCAAGCTTGGTACGAGCACTTCCTCCCAGCGGTATAAAGAACAAATTAGATCAATGGACAAGATGAGCGAAGCGCTCTTTGCGCTTAAGCCAGTGACCTTTCGTTACAAGAAGGACGTTGACCCCGCTGGCACATCGCAACTTGGGCTTGTCGCCGAAGAGGTGGAAAAAGTGAATCCCGACTTGATAGTGCGCGACAAAGAAGGACGGCCCTATAGCGTGCGTTACGACCAGGTGAATGCCATGTTGCTCAATGAATTTCTCAAGGAGCACCGCACGGTCCAGAAACAAGGAGCGATCATTGCGCGGCAGCAAAAGCAAATTGACGCGCTCACTGCGGGCCTTCAGAAAGTCAGCGCACAAGTCGAACTGAGCAAAGCCGCACGGCAAACGGCATCAAACAATCAGTAAAAACTACGAGCGGTAGAGCATCAGGAGCTCGCCACTGACGCGACTCTCACGAAATGACGCGATCGATCTGATTCTAAGAATGGTTCCGACGTCCGCGAATAAGACTTTAGTCGTATTTGAAATTCCTTGGCCGTATCCGGCATCCCGCTCCGCGTGGCAGAACCGTTAGGAGGATCTAATTCACTTTCGTAACCTTGCCCTCAGCAATCATCGTCCATGGCCCACCGTCGACCGACGCCTCGGCCTTGTACGTGAAGAGTGTCGGCGACACCTGTATTTCGGTATACCTGAGTTTGGTGTGTTTTCCTTCTGCGTCGCTATCAAACACGAAGGTCTTTTTGTTTCCGACGATGGAACCGCCTGTCTGGTATTCGCTTTCTCCAAGGCTGCTGATGCCATACTCGGTGTAGGCTTTCGCCTTCTCGTCGTAGGCGCGGATGTTCAAGAATTTTCGCGTCCCCGTCGGCCCTTTCTCCTCGCCCCGACACACGAGATGAAAACCTCCGGCGAACCATTCGCAGGTCGTCGTGCTCGAGAGCTTACCGGCGGGCCCGAACGGACCGCCCTTCGTCTCGCCCTCGCCTTTCCACGTGCCAAGATAATAGGCCAACTTTTGAACCTCCGGCCCAGGCTTGGGCTGCTCAGCCGTGGCCGTCGGCGTTTGCGCAAACGAGCTTGTCGAAAGCGCGAGGGAACAAATACAGACAATGATTAATCTATTCATAGTAGTTGGTTTCACGGTAGGATGCGTTCAACGCCTTATTTGGATTCAGTTGTTCTTAGCCAGCCACGGCGATTGGCGCAGCCGCCAATGTCAAATGTTTAGAACTCACCCCTTTTCTCCTTCCAATGAATTCGAATTCCCTCGAGTCCGCAAAATTGTCGTCGGCAAACTGCCGACGACTACAGGCTGGCACGAACGCCTGTTTTCGCTCGCCAAAGCCAGTCATTTTTTTCAATCTGAACGCACTAGAAGGAGAGCTTATGAAAAACCCAAACATCAGATTCACAGCAATAGTACTGGCGCTTGGCGCGTTGGCTTTTTTGCCACAGGTGCTGGCAGTGAGCCCACCGCCAAATGGATGCTACCCTGGGCTGACCACAGCCGAAGGGTGCTCCGCCCTCTTTAGCCTCACCAGTGGTACCGGCAACACAGCCATCGGCCACGATGCGCTCTTCAGCGATACGGAGGGTAGTTGGAATACCGGTGTTGGCGCTATAGCGCTTGGTCTTAACAATGGCGACTTCAACACCGCTGTGGGCGTTGCCGCCTTGCTACTGAACGACACCAGCGGCAGCAATACGGCCCTGGGAGCAGCAGCGCTTCTCTTCAACAACAGTGGCGAGGAAAACACAGCCACCGGCGCATTTGCCATGTACAACAATACTGAAGGTGACTTCAACACGGCCAACGGCGCTTTTGCGCTCTATTTCAATACTGTCGGTGAGCGCAACACGGCCATCGGGGATAGTGCGTTGTATCAGAACAGTAATGGCAACCGCAACACCGCGGTCGGCAACGTTGCACTCCTGATAAATACCGAGGGCCAGGACAACACCGCCATCGGGGTTGGTGCGCTCCGGTCCAACACCGTGGGCGATCAGAATACAGCCAGCGGTGTGCAAGCGCTCTCAAGCAACACTATTGGCATCGTAAATACAGCTATGGGTGATCATGCGCTCACAAGTAATACGGAGGGCACAAGCAACACGGCCATCGGGGTTGACGCACTTCACGATAACACCAGCGGCGGCGGAAACACGGCTACTGGTTTTGATGCGCTTCTGCACAACGACACCGGCGATTACAACACGGCCACTGGCCTTTTTTGCTTGGGAGGCCTCACAACCGGCACCAACAATACAGGTGTGGGGCGTTCAGCAGGCACCAGCGTCACTACGGCCGATCACGTCATTTGTATCGGCGCTAACGTTGGTGGCGCCAACGTGAGCAACAGTTGCTATATCGGTGAGATTTGGCAGCAACCAGGTGGCTCGCAAGCCGTCTACGTGAATTCAGATGGTAAGCTTGGGGCCTTGGTTTCTTCGCGGCGTTTCAAAGATGAAATCAAGCCGATGGAGCACTCCAGCGAAGTCATATACCGGCTCAACCCGGTCAGCTTCCGCTATAAGGCAGAGATCGACCCTGGTCGTCCTGCCAGCTTCGGACTCATTGCCGAAGAAGTAGAAAATGTCCACCCCGACCTGGTGCTGCGCGACAAGGACGGAAAGCCGTACACAGTGCGCTACGACCAGGTGAACGCGATGTTACTCAATGAGTTCCTGAAGGAGCACCGCAAAAACGAACAGCAAGAATCGAAGATTGCGGAGCAGGAGTCCAAAATTGCGCGCCAGGAAAAGCAGATCAAATTGTTGTCGGTTGGTTTGCAAAAGGTCAGTGCTCAACTGGAGACGAGCAGGCCAGATTCGCGGATGGCTGCGACCGATCGATAGTCGCAGTTGGCGTCTGCCGGGGCGACACCCTACAAAACAGCAACGCCAGCAGTAACTGAGAGTTCAACCTTTGCGATCCACCGCTGAGCATAGACATGGCTCCGTTCCGCTTCGCTGAGATTGTCAGCGATGATTTCCAATAAAAGGAAAAGTTGACGAGGATAAAAAGCCCAGTTCGATTCGGTGATATGAAAACAAGAACGACGGGACTGCTTTTTGCGCTTTGGTTTTTGGGAGCAACCCTCTGTTTTGCCGACGATCCACAGATCGGCACTTGGAAGCTGAACGAGACCAAATCAAAGTTTGCCCCTGGCGTGCCGAAGAACCACACCGTTGTCTATGAACCCGCGGGTGACAATGTGAAAATCACTGTGGACGGTACCGATAAGGAGGGTAAGCCCACGCATAGCGAGTGGACGGGTAAGTTCGACGGGAAAGACTATCCCGTTACGGGCGACCCGACTTCAGACACGCGGTCGTACACGAAGGTTGGTGACCGCGTGTTGCAACTCACCGTCAAGAAGGATGGAAAGGTTACGGTCGCAGGTCGAGTTGTGGTATCGCCCGATGGCAAAACCCGCATGGTCACCGCGACCGACTCTGGTGCGTTCAGAGCCAAGGCGATTTACGACAAACAATAAACGGCGAAAGCTTATTGTTCGCCTTAGCTATAACGAATTCGATGCTTTTAGAGAAAGATACGTGAACGCCCGTGGAACGATTCACGCCTTTTACAATGATTTATCGGTGGAAGAGGAAACGGCCAACACTCTCCAATACGAGGGCCGTCACGACCAATCCCGCGAAGACAATGATAAACAGCAGGCTGAGAACTGCGATGACAAATATCCAGTCGCCTTTTCTGGATCCCGCGGGCGCGGCGGAATACAGGCGGAACAGTTCGTAGTTGCGCACGTTCGACTTGAACCAGAACGAAAACGCATCGCCCAATCCCGGAATTATTCCGACCAGCTCGTTGATCAGAATATTCATTGCCATCCGCGCGAGCAGAATTTTCGGAACACCGCATCGCGCCGCGTGAACAAACGCTACCGCGGAAACTATCGCGGAGGTCACGTCCCCAATTCCAGGAAGCAGACCGATAATTGGATCCAAGCCAAAGCGGCGTTTTGTCCCGGGAACGCGCAGGAAATCGTCCATGACGAGCGCAAGCCATCGGAAGAGGGATTCACGAGAGGCACTCGTCCGCCGGCTGCGGGGTCGGTCTTCCGGAGGCAGAAGTTCCCACTCCGGCTCTTTTGATTGTCGATCTTCGATTCTCGATTGCACGTCCTTCCCTCGATTTTCAATCGAAAGTCG
>DATFRK010000693.1:0-9536 GCA_035263325.1 Pyrinomonadaceae bacterium
ATCATCACCGCCTGGACGCTGTGCGGGCCCACCTCTTGGAGCGAGCAGGCGACTGTGAAGGGGCGATCAAACACTACCGGGCAGCAGCAGGAAAGACCGGAAGTCTCCCGGAGCGCAATTATCTGCTAAAACAAGCCGCCAAACTGCAGCATTCATGACAGTTCCTGGTCCACTGACATATCTTCGTCATCCAAGTTAAGCTTGAGAGACGAAAGGACCCCAAGTTCACATGAAAACGGTGAGGGCAGTTGCTTACGCCATTCTGATCTGGTTAGTAGGATTTGTTTGGGGCAGTGTGGTTTTCATGACTCCACAGCTCAAGTCTGTCCAGCCAATCCCTTACGTCTCCTCCAACCCCGCGATCAGTTTTCCGATTTTGCTTATTTGGATCCCGTTAACGTATCTGTTAGCAAAGAACCACCTGAAAAGTGCCAAAGACAGGGTTGCCGCCGGACTACGACTGGGGCTGTTGTTTGTTGCGACGAACGTCGTACTCGATGTTGCAGTGTTGGTAATAGGCTTAAAAGCAGGCCTCGGATACTTTATGTCGCTGACGGTGTGGTTGGCCTACGCCCTGCTGCTGCTCATTCCCTGGCTGACTGGACAATCACTAGCGAAAAGACATCGATAAGTGCCGCGTCGAAAGTCGAAAGGCCCAAAGCCCCAAGTACAAAGCGCAAAGCCCCAAACACTTACTTCGGTTGCGCCACGATCAACGGTACCGCCTCAGGTTCCCGCCGATAAAACACTCGCGGCCGTTGCACGTTGCGCTCATCCACTTGCTTCTTCTCTTCACCCTCTACAAACGCGATCTCTAACTTGATATCGCGAGCAGCGCGCATCTTTTGCTGCTGCATCGCCGGCACCCTGTTAGTGGCGTAATCGAACCACTCGCGCAGCATTACCTCACCGTCAGCCGGCTCCGTGTCTGCCGCCGCCGATTTCAGGCCTTCCTCGACCAGGGCGTACGTCAGGTATCCATGGCCCAACTGCTCAGCTTCGAGAGCCGCTTGATAACTTTGGGCGGCAGTCAGGATGTAGACCCCTTTCTCGTACGCAAGTTGGGCCAAGCCTTTCGAGTTCATTGGGCCACGCCTCTTTTCTTCGGCCTCGAGCGCCTGGCCGCTGTTACAAGCATCGATAATCATCGACATCTCGCCAGCGTCGATACCTTCCAAAGCTCTTTCCAACTCCAGATCGGAAACGCTATGGGCCAGGATCTCTTTCAGACCAGCCGCGTCCAACTCGGTACGCTGGCCCTGGTAACCGAGGTCGTGCGGGATTAGATAGAAACGCTGTTGTTGTGCTGTCCCATGCCCGGCAAAGAAGATGACAACAGCATCTTCAGGTTGCGACGCGGTAATCTTTCCCAAATCCGGAATGGGCGGAGGCTCGCTTGCTCCTCCCAATCGGTTCAACGCATAGATCAAGTTTGCCTTGGTGGCGTTTTGATCCAGCAGCGCTGCAACTTCAAACTGTGTGTAGCGACCCAGTTTTCGTTGTTGTCGTTCGACCTCCTCGGCAAACGCGCGCGCATCGGCAGCGGCATATTTGAGGTTGTACGCCGCATTGGAGTACTCATTCACTCCCACCACCAACAGGTGAAACGTTGCCGGCCGTCGCAAACTATCGGTGCCTTTGATTGAAAGCTTCGCGTCTGAACTCTTCACGTTGTCGCGATTAAATGCGTACGCCGTGAGTTCGTTAGTCCCGGCGACCAGATTGACGTCAGTTTCGAATGTTTGGCCCACGGCTGCGTCGCCGTGCCAAACTTTGACCAGCGAGCCATTGCGAAAGAGTCTCACGTCTCGCGCCCCAGCCGGTGACTCAGCGACGTTGATCTTGACCTTCAACGTTCGTTCAGTCGCGCTGCCGCCGGGAGCGACGCTCGATTCGATCGTGAGACGCGGTTGGCGTCGATCCTTGCGCGAGATATCGGTAGGTGCGGTTGGCTTATGACCGGTCAGAATGTCCGTCAACAAGCCCGGGTAAAAATACTCACTGAAGAAAATCTCGACTGGCACCACATCGAAGACCGCCGGTGAGAAACGCCAGAGGATCTGGTCCCAGCCGCCGGGTGAGCCGTCGAATAGGCCGTCCGGTGTAACCACCAACCAATCCTGGCCCTGGTTGACACTCACCATGGTCGCCAGGAGTTCTCCGGTAGCGGTGTTCCAAATTCGCGTGCTGCCATCGTCGCTACCAGAGGCCAGAAATCTTGCGTCAGGGGTGAAGGCGAGGCCAGTTATTGAACCCGTATGGCCCGTCAGCGTGCGCAACTCTCGACCCGTCGCCACATCCCAAAGCTTGACAGTATTGTCGAAGCTACCAGAGGCGATAGTGCGGCCGTCAGGACTGAAGATGAGACGGGTGATGAAGTTCTTATGACCGGGCAGGGTAACCAGTTCTGTGCCGGTACTCGCGTCCCACACTTTTACAGAGAACGAGATATCTTCGAAAGAAAAATCGTTGGCGGCATTAGGGTCCATTAGGTTGCGATTGAACCCCCAATGCGCCGAAGCCAGGCGCTTTCCATCCTGGCTCCAGGCAAGGGCGTTAACGCTGACTGTCATCCCACCCGTTTTCAAACTTCGCAACTCTGCGCCACTGCGCGTATCAGTCAACACTATGGATCCCGCGAAGCCGGAAGCTGACGCTAGTACTTGACCATCAGGACTGAACGCCATGGTCGAACTGGACATAATCGAGTCGCCGGCGATCTCATTGATAAAACCGCTGGGCAGGGGAATGGCTTGCAACTGTTTGCCCGAAGCAACCTCAATGATCTGCAACTTGTTAGGTGGCTTGTTAGGACTGGAGCTGCCGGGCATCATCCCCATGTTCTGCATCATCTCCACGCCGGCGCCGAGGTCGCCTTTGTTCATGGCGTCCTGGACCTTCTTCATCTGCTCCTGCATCTTTTTAGGGTCCTTGCGCGCCATTTCCATTAGCTTGGTCATGTCGGGCATGGCCACCATCGGTGGCGTAGCTGCGGGCGTGGCAGCCTGGGGTGGTCCAGGTTTCTGACTCTTCTTTTCAACGAAGGCGATCATGCTACCGTCGGCACTGAAGGCGCTGTTACCCAGTTGCTTGCTCTCTGCTAAGTTAATTTCCCGGAGTTCCTTCCCGGTGTTTGTGTCCCAAACTTTTGCCAGCGGTCGACTGTTGCTGCCGGCAATCAGCGACGCCCCGTTCGTACTCAAACTTGGACCGTGCTCCCACAAATCTTTTGCTCGATGTGTGTAGTCGTCATCAATCAACACCGAGCGCCGTACTCCTCCATTGGTCAACTCCCATACGCTGACTGCTTGTTGTCCGGCCATGATTAGCGATTTCCCGTCACGGGAAAAGACCAGGTCACTCACTGGCATGGCGGCGCCTTTGAAGGTTCGTACTTCTCGTCCTGAGGCTACGTCCCAAAGCTTGATTTGATTGTCGACACTCGAGGACGCGAGCAGTTTTCCGTCGCTGCTAAAACCGATCGCTACGATGTTTCCGTTGTGCGCTTGAATCGTCCGCTGCGTGCTTCCAGAAACAGGATCGGTCAAGTTCAAGTTACTTGCGTCGCTGACCACCGCAAGGGTTTGTTTGTCAGGGCTGAAGAGAAATCGGCTACCAAACATCGCCAGTCCCGGTTGCGACTTCGGCCCAACCAGGGCCGGCGGGGTGAAGCTCCTGATCTCTTTTCCCGAGGCGACCTCCCAGATCTTCATCAAATTTTTGGTGCGGACCGCCAACCACGATGCATCCGCACCGAAGGCAACACTTGAGACTTGATCATCGACGTCAGGAACGACTCCCACGGCCACCTTGTTTTCCGCGTACTTGAGACTTTGCACTCGGCGACCACTGGCAGTGTCGAAAATTACGGCCTGGGTTTTATGTTCGATCTGATTTTTGGAGAAGTTCTGGAGGGAGGTAAACGCGGCGAGTAATTTCCCATCTGCGCTGAGAGCAATACTATCCTGACCTTCGAGTTGCTCGTGGTCAGCAAACTCAATTGTGCGCAGCTTTACACCACTGGTTAAGTCCCAAAGAGTTAGCTTCGAGTTGTCGAGGCTCAGCGTGACCAGGAGTCGGGCATCGTCGCTCATCAACGTCTGGAAAGACTCGCGGGCGTTGGCCAGGAACGTATTGCCTAGTTCGCGTCCTGTCTCGATCTCCCAACGTCGCAAGCGACCGTCGGCGAAAGCGATCAGAGTTTTTCCATCAACACTGAAGCGAAATGGTCGCCGTTGCGAGCTTGCGCCCATTGAAGGAACACTGCTCTGTAACGTCCGTAAGAGTCGGCCAGAGGCAATCTCCCAGAGTTTGATCGAATTGCCATCCCAACCAACCGACGCGAGCAGTCGTCCATCGGGGCTGAACCGGACCTCGGTTTGCGGCGAGGTAATCCCGGGTTGCAGCACGATCTCGGGTTTGACGGCGCCGCTTTGCGCCGACGTGACGGAAGTTGGAGTTGGGCTAGGGCTCGCGGTGCCCACGCCGATACCTCGTTTCTCTTTTTGCGGTTCCTGAGGCGTGGGATTTTGGGAACTAGCAACTGCTGCCAGTAAGGCAAACACAAGCAATAACCGGGGCAGGGTGAAACGCGTCATAACTTTGGAGTGCGCCGACTTGTCGGCGCTTTAGTACTGGAGTGGTTGTAGTATCGATTGGAGGCGAGTCAAGGTCAACTAAAGTGAAGCATCAATCGAAGATCGTGCGCCATTTTCTAAGGCTCATGGTATCGATTCGGTTCCAATCCTCTGCGCCACGTCTGCGTCTCCTCGGCTCTGCGGTGACGTTGAAGCGAAAGATGCACCCTACCGCGGAGCATTCCGGCTGTTAGCCGCAACCAAACAAGTGAGGTAATGGTTTCGGCTTCGCCGCCGGTTGTGAGGCGACGGCTGTGCCTCGCTGTCAAGTCCCGCATTCGTGGGCTGAAGTGATGGCGAGGCATAGCCGTCGCCTCACAACCGGCGGCGAAGCCGTAAAGAGAAAGTCGCTTAAAAAACAAGTCAGGATCTTGCTACGCAGAGTCGCAGAGACGCCGAGGTTACGGAGAGTGCTTTATTCAGCAGTGAACTTAACCACAGGTCACATCGAAGGTGTCCGATCACAAAGCGGTGACGAGTCACCCCACTCCAAAGGGACAGTTTCGGCAACCGCTGTCGCAGCAATAGCCGCGTCGTTGGAGGTAGCTGGAAGTGAATACCATCGAGTTCCCTTCGAGGTAGTAATCTTTACCTTCTTCGAGTACGCCAAGCAACAAATCAACATCGATAGGTTGAGAGAGTCCGACCGGTTGCGGGTCAGGAAACAGTTCCGGATGGACCAACCGCGCCAACAATTCGGCCCCTTCCACTACTCGCGGACCGGGCCTGGCAAAATAAGAGTTGGCGTCTACACCGTAAACCCTGCCACTGCGGACTGCGGGGAGACCAAAAAACAGATCCGCGTGTTCAGATCTATTTCGAGAGTATTTCCCAAACGCATCCCAGATCTGTTTCATCGTCTGCGGCAAATTGAACCCGCAAGGCATGATCACCAGCACTTCAGGGGCCCAGTCAACCAGTTGTTGCCAGGAAACCCGTACTGATTCACCTCCATCACGCGCGAGTTCATCAACGCCGCCGGCAATCCTTACCAGCTCGGGTACCCAGTGCCCGCTGGCATAAATCGGGTCGAGCCATTCCATACAGAACACTCGCGGACGATGGGCCACATCTCTGGTTAAGGCTGACAATCGTTCGAGTCGCTGTCGGCAGTCGCTTACAAGCGCCTCGGCCCTGGCTGTTTCATTGGTGGCAGCACCCAGGTCACGAACGTTGTCGAAGATCTCCGTCAGCGATTGCGGCGTCATCCAGAGTATCTCTGGCTTCGTGGTCAAGGCCTTCAGCACTTGTGATACTTCATTGCCTGAAGGTGCACAGACCTGGCAAAGGTTCTGCGTGAGGATCAGATCGGGTGCTTGCTGCTGTAGTAGTGCTTCGTCGATTTGGTACAGGCTTTTTCCGTCGCGCAGTCTGGCCGCCACTGCCTGGTCGATCTCACTTTGACTCATCTTTTCCACCGGCAAGACATTTCTGACCAGGATAGGTTTGGTTCTGACCTCAGGTGGATAGTCACACTCGTGCGTGACACCCACCAACGAGTCGGCAAGACCCAGGGCACACACCATCTCGGTCGCAGCCGGAAGAAAAGAAACGATGCGCCTCATATTGGTAGTCTAACATGCACAAAGAACGATCCACAGATTACGCAAATTACACAGATCTAGAGTAAAACAGTTGAGTTGCATCATCTCTTTGTCACTATGCCTGAAGCGCGTCCTACTGAGGTCCAAGAGTGAAAACGTAGAGGGCCAAGAGTGAAAACGTGAAGGTCGGGGAATGAAAACCTGAGGATCGGAAACGCTCAACTAGACTGTTTCGTCACTTCTGCGTAATCTGCGTAATCGGTGGATTGATTTGGAGGAATCGTTGAATGGCATTGATAGGGGCAAACGAGCTGAAACGAAAGATGTTGATCCAGGTGGATGGGCAACCGTATGTGGTGCTTGATGTTTTCTTTGCAACCCCAACTGCGCGCGGGGCTGCAACCATGGTGCGCACCAAGTTGCGCCACTTGTTGACCAGTGCAGCCATGGAGAAGAGTTTCCGCTCCAGTGAAAAGTTTGAGGAACCTGATGTCGAGTTAGTGCCGGCTTCGTTTCTTTACAACGATGCCCACGGCTGGCATTTCATGGATGAAAAAAGTTATGAGCAGTTTGCGTTTTCGACTGAAGATCTCGGTGGTGATCGTCAGTATCTAAAGGAAGGTCTCTCGCTCCAGGTGTTGAAATACAACGGCACGCCCGTTTCCTTGCAATTGCCGCAATATGTCGAGCTGGCGGTGATCTCCACCGAACTGGGCTTGCGGGGAGACACTGCTTCGGGAGGAGCGACGAAACAGGCGACCGTTGAAACTGGACTGGTAGTGCGAGTGCCGCTGTTTATCAAAGAGGGAGAGGTTGTTAGAGTGAATACGCAGACGGGAGAGGTGACCGGAAGAGCGTAAGCACAGACATGCCTAAGACCCAAGACCGCAGCCTCACAACCCGCGACACATTTCGGTGCCCCAGGGAGTCGAGGTTGCGCGGCGATACGTCAACCTGATCTCCCCGAAATTCCAATCCTTCCGTTGCCAGATCGTACCATCAGCGTATTCCACCCGATTGATGATGGCCTTCTCCTGAAGAGCATTAGGTGATTTGCCCAGGCTGTCGATACTCACCACCTCGCTGGGGCCGGACAGACTAAAAGCCTGGACTTCCTTCGCCTTGCCGGCGGGAATCTTAACGCCGCAAAGAAATTGCCGGCGGGCCATCGTGGCGGTATTCGCTGGGTCAATGAACTGGTATTCCCAAAAGACAATCTCTACCGGCTTGTCACTAGAATTCTGCATTTTGACTTTATAGGAAAAGCCATCCACTGCTTTTGGCTGTGGTGTTCTCGACTCCTGGACGTTCTTATCCATTGTCGCACTGCGGCCATCGACAGTATCCAGGTTCGGATCTCGAGCTCCCACCGGATCATTCACCCGGACATTCCGTTGGAAGTTCTTGTTCGTGGTGATCACCGCTCGGGCTGGCGCGTTGTCCTGGACCTCAGTCTTCTCTGGTACCTGGTGTGACTTGGAGCACTTGTAGCTCTGAATAGTCAAAGAGGACGAATCTGAAGTAGTTATTGTGTCTTGTCCCAGCGCGACAAGAGTTAGCAACATGGTTAGAACGAGGAAGGCTTTCATGAGGGAATCTCCTTAAAGCGAATGCCGAGGAAAGATAGTTTGAGCGTGCGCTGGTGTCAATGAGGATCTCTCCAGGTATGAAGCTCGGCTCATAAAGTAGGTCCGATAGGTCCCATTGTTCAGGTACCACTGACTCATAGCTCCTATTCTTAGTAGATCAAATCCATTTCCTCGTATAGAATCCGCCGCAACTTTCATAGGTCGTTTCCAGACGCCTCGCGCGAAGGAGTCAAACAAATGAAACGTCTTTCCCTGTTGACCTTTGGTCTAATCCTCTTTCTCACTGCCAGTAACTGCTACGTCGCTGCTCAAGATCGCAGGACGTTTACTGTTGGTACGGCTACGGCGATCCGGGGGCAAAAAGCCACTGGCACCATTGACGTGCCGGCGGGCATCGACCCGGGATTGAGTATTCCCGTGGCAGTGTTTCACGGAGCTAAACCTGGACCAGTGTTGGCCCTGGTCTCCGGCGCGCATGGCACTGAATACGCCTCTATCGTGGCCCTGGAAAAGCTGATCAATCAACTCAACCCGGCGGAGATCTCTGGCACCGTCATCGTCGTGCCTTTGATCAATATTCCCTCGTTTGAACAGAAAGTGCCACACGTCAATCCGGTCGATCGCAAAAGTATGAACCGTTTCTACCCCGGTAAAATGGATGGCACTCAAACTGAACGCGCCTCCTTCTTGATCACGAAGCAAGTGGTCGAACAATGTGACCATCTTATTGATCTGCATGGGGGAGACTTGGATGAGAGTTTGCGTCCTTACAGCTATTGGACCAAAACAGGCAATGCTGCCCAGGATGATATTTCGCGGGAAATGGTGCTCGCCTTTGGCCTCGATCACATCATCATTTCCACTGATCGTCCCAAAGATCCCCAGGCCTCTCGCTACCTGGAAAATACTGCCACCACGCGGGGCAAGGCCTCCATTACCGCTGAAGCCGGTCATGCGGGAACTGTCGAAGCTGACGACGTCAATGCGCTCGTCAACGGATGCTTGAATGTGATGCGTTATCTCAAGATGTTACCGGGGGAGGCGGCCAAGGTTGAACATCCAGTCTGGATTGAGAAAGTCATGACGGTAACCAGCGATGTTAACGGCATCTTTTATCCGTTGGTTAAGCGGGGAACTTACGTGGAGCAGGGCATGAAACTCGGCTATGTTACCGACTATCTCGGCAAACCAGTTTTCGAGGCCCGCGCTCCCTGGGCCGGGGTGGTGCTGTACGTTTGTGCTGTACCGTCGATGACTAAAGGAGGGACGGTCGCAAATATTGGTGTGTTGGTGAAGTAATCTTTTGCCGTGCGGTACCGGTCGCCGCTTTAAAAATCCCATGAGCCTCTTGATCACAAAGCGGCGACGAGTCGCCGCACTCCAAATGGTGTTCGTGCTGTGCTTTTGCGCCTTCGGACAATACATTTCCGGTGACACTTACACGCGCTACGAGTTGCTGGCGCCCGAGACACATCAGTTCAAGATCTACTACGAGGTGACCGAGACCAGGGTGGGTGCGAAGTATCACTTCAACCCCATTCGTGAAGGCAGTGAAGCCTCTGATGAATCAGTGGTGGATCTGGCAACCGGTAAGCCGTTGAAGTATGAGGTCGTGACTGGAACCCAGGCAAAGACAGATTCACCGGGTGAGAGCTTTAGTCCCACCGGAAATTACATCAAAGTTCACTTGGCCCACCCAGTACCCGAGCGAGGAGAGTATCGCCTGGCGATCATCAAGACCTATGAAGACGACAAGAGTTATTACA
>DATFRK010000694.1:0-4105 GCA_035263325.1 Pyrinomonadaceae bacterium
GAAACCGTGGAGAGTGGGGCCTTGTTTGTTTCGGCTGCTATGAGGCTCAAGCTTGCGCCGGGTAATCTATCAGTCGAGCCACTCGACGAACTCACCCCTACTGTTCCTTGAAGCACACAACTCTGCGTTTGTGCCGAACATGTAATTGTCGAAACGAACGAAAGGCTAATCACCAGGGCCAGTCTCACCAACCAACGTTGCGCGGTGCTGGGACAGAGCCCCGAGGCTTGTTGCACCTTATCTTGCCGTGCCATATTGCTATTTGCTCCTCTCATTCTCTGTCCCCTCACCATGCGTCTCGCCGAACTTGTGTTTTGGTGCTTTTGACCTATGCTCCTTTTCAAAGTTCATATTCGGCAGCATTCCCTCTAAGACAAGCAGAGTCACAATTTGTTTTGCAGAACTCTGCGACGAACCTACCGGGGGCAATGGACATGCCAAGCATCCTGAGTCAAAAAGTGCGCTGAACTACAGGAGTACCAGTATTCCTTGCGTGGTCTATGCCGGATTTGGCGGGTAAGGATCACCTACTGACGGTTGGATTGGCCGTCACTCAGACGTGAGGCGTCTCTTGATTGTTGCTGTTCGCTTTCGATCAGATCAGAACTTGCCAAAAAACCAGATCGAATCACTGGGAAGACTCTAATAGTGCCCTTTGGCGTTTAATAGGCTCGCTCTATAGGCTGGTCACGTGTTCTATCTCGTCATCACGATTCGACTTCATCGCGGTGGAGCGACTCCCAAGCACACTAAGTTGGCACGTTTGTTGCTGAGTAGTCGAATGACCGCGTTGAAGGTGAGGTAGTAAGAGTGTCTAAGTTACTTGAGACCTTATTTGACGAGATAGAGTTTCGGTTGGCTCGTCGTGCAGCCCAGCGTGCGAATGCCAAAAACGCTCGTTTGAGATCAGAACGAGACAGGCTGCAGAGGAGAATAGAAGCATCGGATCTTGGAGCTGAAGATCGGCTGAGGGCGCAGTCGATCATAATTAAGGTAGAGACATAGTTAAGCCGGCGCAGCGCACAAAACAATGCGTTTACGACGATAAGGTTCTCCGTCAAAGAGCCTTTCTTGACGGAAATTATCACTGTTGTCGTCCCCAAAATCCCAGCTAGCGTTAAGCGTCAAAGTGTATTATCCGCTGATTACACGAGTACGCAGATCATAACGATTACCCAGATTTCAGATCGCATGGACGTCAGTCCCTTGGATCACACAAGAAGATCCGTGTACCTTTAAAATCTCGATCTCGGGCCAACCAAATTGAAAAATCGGTGTCTATCTAATCGTGGACGAGCAAGAAACTGACTTAACCGGGGAAGTCGAGCTCATTCAGCGGGCTCAGGCAGGCGATCTGGAG
The DNA here is from genome assembly GCA_035263325.1 of Pyrinomonadaceae bacterium. Taxonomy (GTDB): domain Bacteria; phylum Acidobacteriota; class Blastocatellia; order Pyrinomonadales; family Pyrinomonadaceae; genus PSRF01. The sequence continues at coordinate 1,361 of DATFRK010000694.1, forward strand.
GCTTTTTGTTTGCTTGCCGAACGTTATGCGCGTCGTCTTTACGTCCTAGCTTTTAGTTTCTGCCGCAATGCCCAGGACGCGGAAGATCTCTCACAGGAGGTTTGGCTAAAAGCTTACCAGGCACTCGCCGGCTTCAGGCACGATTCGTCGTTCTACACCTGGCTGCGCCGGATTACCACCAATACTTTTCTGAATCATCAACGCTCACTCTCATTCCGTCGCCAGGGCCAGACAACAGTTGCACAACTGTTGGCAATCGACTCCCGAGAAGGGGAAACATTAGCCGACTCGCACGCTGCCGCCGAAGAAACAATTTACCATCGAGTACTTTTTGAAGACGTCATGGAGGCATTGGCGGAACTAACGCCTTCGCAACGTCTCATGTTTTTGCTGCGCCATTATGAAGGGATGTCATACGAAGAAATTGCCAGCGCAATGAATTGCGCACCCGGCACAGTGAAGAAGTCTGTCTGGCGCGCCTTAGGCAAACTTCGCACGAAGCTGGAGGCACGGAATGATGCTAGTGATGATCGTGAGAGCGTCGTCCGTTTGGCGACCGAGTACTGAAAGAGGTGTTCTCAATGCACAGCTGCAAAGCAACAAGAGAAATAATTAGTGAACTGCTTTTGGCAGAAGCAACGGATCACTCGAACAAAATTCTTTCGCGCGATCTGGAAAACTGTGACGATTGCCGGGTAGAGTTTCACTCTGTCAGGAATGCTCTCCGAATCACTTCGAGGCTAATTGAGACAGTGATGCCGCCGGATGACTACTGGGGTGCTTATCATGCATCGCTAAAACAGAAATTGATCAATTCTCAGACGCACCGAGTCGAAACGAGTCAACCAGTAGCAAGAACTTCGTGGTTGGCTGGACTCTTCAAATCCTCAGTCCGGGTGCCAGTACCCGTGGCAATCGGTTTGCTGCTTGGCTTTGCGCTTTCACTTCTCGTTGTGACCAGGGTTTCGCGCCAAGTCGATATTCCGCCTCAGGCTATCTCTCTTGTGCGTGTGCCGGTCGAAGTACCAGTGATTATGGAAAAATCTGTGATTCGAGTCGTATACCGGGAGCGAAAGCGGCGTGGGAATTCAAGCAGATCGGATAGAGCGACCAGCAATTCAGAAATTGATTCCACTGTTGCGACCCATCTAGACAACACAAAACCGGCAGGGCTTGCTGGTTTTAAGCCTCTGGACGAGATCAAGCTGACTGTGATCAAGGGAGGTGGTCCAAATGAAAAATAGGATCTGGGTACTGTTACTTGGCTTGCAATGTTTTGCAATTGCTGCCAGCGCTCAGATTCCAGCGAAGCGCCAGGTGGTATTAACAATTTCGAATGGCGGCTTTGTCGCTTTCAAGAGCGAGACGACCGTAGTGGATAATCAACAGCTGGCCGAAACTCGTTCGCTTGCGTCGTTGATTTACTCACAAGCATTGACAGGCGAAAATCACATCGTTCACCGCGTTCTGACAGATGCCGAACAGCACGTAATCTTTGGCTATGACCTTTGGATCAATTCCGATCCGCTGACAAAAAAGTTTACCCTCGGCGTCCTGCCCGCAGACGAAGCCTTCCGGCGCACTTTTCTCAAGGAGTCGGCCCAGCGAACAACTGATGCGTTTGCTACCTTCCCCAAATCCGCGTCGCTGCAAACTCTCGACGATGGCGATGCTGTCTCGCTCGAGTTGCTGGTCAACAAAGAATCAGGAATAAAAATCGTTGATGTTGTTCGGGTAACTTTCGATCGCGCCAGGCTGCCAGATAGTTTGGTAGAGCCAGCGCCGAAGGACTTCACGCTTGACGCTGTTGCCTTGTCAGTGAAGGGTTACGAACTGTTCATGGATGGAAGGCTCGTTGGTAAGAGCAAGTCGACGATTAAATGCAGCGGGTCGCTGCTATGGTTGTATGTTCCGGGACGCGGCCGCTTCATCTTTTCACTGAGGCCACGAGACGGATATCCCTTTCAAAAGGTCGGTAGGCTGGATGATGACCGAATCGAATTTATGATTGAGGGAGAGCGCTACGAATGGCACTCAACTTTACCCATCCTGCCCGACGGAGGCATTTGGAATCTTTGGGTGTTACAAGATCCAAACTACACGCCGTTGTTCAGTTCTGAGAAGCCATTGCCTAACACACCAAACACGTCAGGCGTTTTTCAGAAGCTCGATCAGGTCACAAAGTCGCTTAACCTCGGCGGTGGCGACCAACGAAAATTCAAAATAGACGATCCTGCGCCAAGCCAAAAAATGCCAGGCACTGGACCAAAAAGCAATCAGATCGAGATTCCGCAACGCGTAATGATAGGTGCTGCCGACAACATCGAAAATCTCTTACCTAAGAGTCCTTAACTTCTCCCTAAAGTGACCGTCACAGTCAGCGAACTGTGACCTAAAGGCAAGTCCAAGATCTCAGCAAAGACTCTCGCTGGGATTGGGTCGTGGTGTGTCTTGAATAATTCCATTCGATGAAGGAGATGCGCGAATGAACAGAATTCTTGGTTTGGCGATCATGACAGTTCTCGTTGTTACCTCCCAGGCGGCTTCACAAACCCCCGACCCGCCGCGCTATGAGATAGCGCCGGAGTTTACAACGATTAACGGAGAGCAAATTAGCGGCGGCAAAGTTGAACCTGCATTGGGAGTGCGGTTTACCTTCAACTTCAACAAGAACATTGCCATTGAAAGCTCCGGACATCTCGCACTCAACTCATGCTTTAGTTGCACCTACAATGGAGATATATT
>DATFRK010000695.1:0-4908 GCA_035263325.1 Pyrinomonadaceae bacterium
CGCGAGTGGTGTCAGCAGTCCCAGTATCAAAACGATGCCGCCGAGAAATTCCGTGTACGCCGCAATTGCCTGGAGGAATCCAGGAATCGACGAGCCGCCCATCGCGTTCATCCAGCTCAACGGCTTTTGGATTTTCGGCCAACCATGGAAAAGGAACGCCACGCCCATCACCAGGCGTAAAAACAAGAGAGCAATTGCCTGGGGGCCTCCAACAAAATGCGAATAGATTCTTGATGGCATTTCCTGTCCTCCCTTGTCTTGCGAATGAAATCCAGCAGGAGCAGCAAAAGACAAGGCCCACGACAAATCTCCGCAGCGAAAATAAGTCGTGAGCCTTGAAAACTCGACTAGCGTCTATTGTCTTTTTGTCCCTGCCGCTGGCCTTGTTCGTGACCGCCCTGATTGGGTTTATTCCCCTGGCCCATGCCACCTTGTTGGCCGCTTTGACTACCACTTTGGCTACGTCCGGGCATTTGTTGGCCCGTCTTGCCACCCTGATGTTCCTGTTCGCCTTGTTGGCCCTGGTTCTTTTCGCGATTGTCTGGCATGCAAGTATCCCCCTTGTCTATTTGATCATGAAGTTTGAGGTTCGCAAATTAGCTGCAAACCTGTCTAACGGGTCATCAATCTGCGTGCCGCTAATGCAATCGTCGACTACCTAAATTGACAGTCAGGTTTAAGACGACACCATCAATATTGGCAGACCTGTGAGGCTATCGATCGGATGGAAATTTTTTCGGAGTGCGTTCGCTAAGGCGACACTCCAGAGATCACTAGTATTGATGCCAAACAGAGGTCAAAATTTAGATAACAACAGGCCTAGGGATTATCCCTATTGGAACTTTCGCTAAATCCTACTAGACAGATCGTCGCTCGTCGCCGATAAGAATAGACACACATCACAGTCAGACCTGAGTTGCCGTTTTTTCGAAAGGCTAAAGTGTTTCATCTGGAGTGTGATGGGCCAAATCCGCAGGAGGAAGAGAGCCGAGTAATCACACACCAGCGTGGGCCGGCGTTAAGGGGCAGTCCGGCCCACCTAAAAAATTTGACTCACACTCTCCGCAGACTCGAAGGGCACCGCGGCAATTTTGACCGCAGTGCCCTTCCAGTTTCTGGGCGGTGTTTTTAGCGAGGTCCGAAGCAGACCCTACAGCTGTTTTGCTGCACGTGCCTGAGGAGCAGTCACAACAGTTGTTTCCTCAGTTCGGGTTGTGTCGCCAATGCGAAGCTGGTTCTGTACATTCTTGACGCCGGACACCGACTCAGCGATATCCTCCGCCATTCGCTTGTCGTGACGAGTACCCACGTTCCCGGTAAGAACTACGTCACCTTCATTTACCGCGACCACGACCTCATAGGCGTCGAGATACTCGTTATCAGTCAGACGATCGTTGATGTCGTCCCTGATCCTTTCGTCTGACCGGCGATAATCCTTTGGCCCGCGGCCACGATGATTTGCCTCGCGCGCGCCATCCAGACGACGGCGTCGCTCAGCGTCTTCGTCACCAAACCAGGACGCGACCTCGTCACTGGCACGATCCCACCAACCACGGGCTTCGGCATTGTAACGGCGCGCATCACGTTCGCTTTCAAAATCCCTGCCGTAGTAAGGCGGGCGGTACGTCCTTTCGTAATAGCGGTTCGTCGTGGCCGGCTCCGCGCCGTAAGCCGAACCGTACGATGACGCTCCTCTGCTCAAGCTGCGGTTGAACGGTCGCTCATCGTACTCATCAGCATAGCGAGATTCACGCGGGTAATCCCTGCTTCTCTCGTAATAGGATGGGCGCGACTCCCAGTAGCGATCATCCTCGTCCATCCCTCGGTAGCCAACGCCACGTCCGCGACCACGATCATAGGTGTCACTTTCGTCGCCGCCGCTGTAGCCGACTCCGCGACTACGATCGTAATACTCTTGTCTTGAGCGCTGCCGGTAGCGATCATCATCATAGCGATTGTAGTAGTTACCCATTCCCTTCCCTCCTTGAATATTCTGGTGCAGTTCGCGACCCGGTCGGGTCACGATCTGCCGCCTTTTCTTCCGCCCTTGCGTGATGAAGCGTGGCTCTCCTCTTTACCGCGACCTGAGCCACTCGTTTCGCCACCGCCGGATTCCTTGTTGACGGTTGCCCAGCCGCGACTCTTCGCTTCCTTGGCTGACACACCCCGATCCTCGTAGCCCTCGGCAATGTGCTCGGCCTGTCGCTTTTGCTTGTCGGTGTACTTGGACTTATCTCCTCTAGGCATGTTTCTCCCTCCTCAATTTGCTTATTCTGCAAATTCAAACGCAAACCGGAGGCCACTACTGAGAACCCAGTCAATACAGAACCCGGAGCGGCAGCGACGGGTTGGTGCGGTCAACATCTTCCCAGCGCTGTCGAGAGTCGACCGTACCGTACCATCCCGTCGCTGCCACTCCGGGTTCTCTACTCTAGAGCTAGTTGCGGTATAAGATCAGCCCATGAATCTTCCGGTGAATCCGCCCGTCCTGCCGATGCTTGCCAAGAGAGCTACCGAATTACCTTCAGTGGGATCATGGATCTTCGAACCCAAGTGGGACGGGTTCCGCGCCCTGGTGTTTCGCGACGGTGACGAAATCCTGATCCAGAGCCGCGACAGCAAATCGCTTAACCGCTACTTTCCCGAACTGCTTGAGGAATTGGACAAGCAGCTGCCGGCTCGCTGTGTCTTGGACAGCGAAATCGTGATCGCGAAAGATGGCGCACTCGACTTCGAGGCATTACAACTCCGGATTCATCCGGCAGCTTCGCGGGTGAAGCTTTTAGCTGCCGAAATTCCGGCGTCGATCGTGATGTTCGACCTCCTGTGTGAAGGCGACAACGACTTGCGCCAGGTGGAGTTTCGAAAACGAAGGCGGAAGTTGGAATCTATGCTCAAGAAAGTTAAGGCGCCGGTCCATGTCACGCCAGCTACGACCGACCTGGCAGTGGCCAGTGATTGGTTTCGCCGTTTTGAAGGAGCCGGTCTTGACGGTGTCGTGGCCAAACCTGTCAACGGCATTTACGAACCCAACAAGCGTGCGCTGGTCAAGGTAAAGCATGAACGTGACTGTGACTGTGTAGTGGCGGGCTTTCGTTGGCACAAGCGAGGCGAGCAAAACGCGATCGGTTCTCTGTTGTTAGGTCTCTTCGACGATTCGGGAAAGCTGCAACATGTGGGCGTGTGTGCGAGCTTCCCGGACAAGACGCGGCTTGAGCTGGTCAAGTTTCTCGCTCCGTATCGGCGCGATGCGCTCGTGGGCCATCCCTGGAAACAATGGGCAGAGTACGTGGCGACGGAGGGTGAAGCCGGCCGCCGTATTCCAGGCGCGCAAAGTCGTTGGAGTCAAGGAAAGGATCTATCCTGGGAACCGTTGCGCGCCGAATTGGTGCTGGAAGTCGCGTACGATCACATGCAGGGAAATCGCTTCCGCCACACAGCGCAGTTTCGTCGCTGGCGCAACGACAAGTCGCCCGGTGATTGCACCTATGCCCAACTCGAAGTTGTGCCCCCGCAAGAGCTTCAGGAAATTTTCGTAGGCGGTCGTTGAAGGGGAACGCGGGCGGCCCGTCTGCATTCCCCACGCTTCAAGATCCAACACCATGAGGCGGGCCCGCCTGCGCTCCCATGTCACTGCCGGTAGCTGCTCAGTACCAGTCCATCCTTTTTCAACCTGTCATGGCAGGCGAAGCATTCCTGCGGGGTCGGCGAAGACGCGAGTTCTGTTTTGCTGTCCTTGACGAATCGTTGAAATCCCCAGCCACCAGTACTGGCGAAACGTTGTGAGTCTTTGACCATGACATCCAGCTGACGACGTGGACCTTCAAGAAACGCTCCATTGCTCTCGCTCATCTCCAACCAGTCGAACACCACAATTGATCCTTCGGGGAATGTGCGAGTGCGATAGCCGGTCATGGCTTCGGGATTCGCATAGATATGTTGAAAGCCACCCATAGTGGCGAAGGCCTTGTGAGATGGGCTGATCAACGAGCTCTTGACGTGGGCCCAGTTGCGATACCCTTCAGGATAAGCGACCGGAGCAACGGCGTTCGGTGAGCGTAATGGTTGCCAGACTAAGGCGTTGGCAAACCAGAAGGACAATAAGAGACCGAGAATAGTTTTCATTGACTCTCTCCACCAGTTGCGCGAGTAGTCTGAAATGATATTTCAGACAATTAAATCAATATGTGATGAACGGCGGCTGCAGCGTGACCTGTTCCGTTAACTGTTGATGAGCGGCGGCAGTTGGGAAAATGTCCGAGATCTTCTCTGCGTTACTGCCTTTCTAGAAACGCTGAGTTGCGGGAGTAGCATCATTGATCAGAATGTTGCTTGCGTCGCCACTCTCGCCAGACCCGCGTCGGATCATCATCCGGGTCAGGAGTTTCCTGCGCCGGACGCAACTTCTCCGGCACGTTGCGCAAATTCACCCGAATACGAGTCCACGTCGACGACCTGCCGCGCATCGAGTCAATCAATACGTCATCAACAGCCAGCAACTTTGCCACTCTGCGATGTTTCTTTTTCCATCTTTCCAAACCAGCTAAGGCGGCCTCCCTGTCAGGCGAGTTGGCAATCACCAACAGCGGCATCTTCACACGCGGCTTTTTGTCAGCAGACTTCGCGCGCGATGGTGCGACCCGAGTCCCTTCACCTTCCATCTTGCGAAAATGTGGTGGCCACGGCGCATCACCGAGTCCTGACTTCTCATCTTTGGCCGCCAGCTCAAGTAACTGCTCCAATGATCCGGGCCCATCATCCATGTGCGAGTGTGGATCACCAATCTCCGCAAACCGTTTCGGCACCGTAAAAATATTGAAATCGGCCGGGTCACAATCCGAGACCTCATGCCAGTGAATTGGCGTGGAAACCCGCGCGTCAGGAAGTGGACGAACGGAATAGGCGGAG
>DATFRK010000696.1:0-7226 GCA_035263325.1 Pyrinomonadaceae bacterium
GGGTAGCTGTCGGTATCGATCTTGGTTGCGGTCCCGCTCGTAACTTCAATGGCCCAAAGATTGTTGTGGTTGTCTTCGATGACGATCTGGGTTCCGTCCGGCGACCAGATTGGACTGTCGAAAAAAGCAGTTGACGGTAAGGCAATTGCCCGCGCCGCCTTGACTCCGGTGGGTTCACCAATCATGAGTTGGTATTCACCACTCGCATCCGAGAGCCACGCGATCTGAGCACCATCTGGAGACCAGACAGGATTGCGATCATGCGCCCCCGAGCTCTGCGTCAGATTGCGAAAGTCACCTTTTTCTGTTGGTACCGAGAAGATTTCACCGCGAGCTTCGAAGGCGGCCCGCATTCCTGTAGGCGAGAGCGTGGCGTTGCGGATCATGCTCGCCACTTTCTTAAACTGGGTTCGCGCCCAGGGAAGATCTCCAGTCACTTCAATGTTGAGTTTTTGCGCCTTCCCTGACTTCGCATCAACCAGGTAGATATAGCCCGCCTGCTCGTAAACAACTGCATCGGCGCCCGCTGAAGCAGTCATGACATCGAAATCATCATGATGCGTTATCTGGGTCGGCTGCCTGGCATCAAGCTTGTAAGCAAACAAATTGGTGGTGTGGTTGCGGTCTGACAAAAAATAGATCGTATTGCCAACCCACATCGGGCTGCTGTCGTTGCTATTGGTCCAGGGAAGTTTCTGCACCGAGCTGTCAGACAGAGTCATGATGGAAATCGGGTGGGTGCGACCGCCGCGGTAGTGTCGCCACATGCTGGCTTCCTGCCACTCAGGCACGAACGCGGTTGAGAACTCCTCATAAGCCAGGCGACTGCCGTCAGCTGAGTAGGCGCCGGAAAACGCGCGCGGCAGCGGCAACATTTCGGGCAAGCCGCCATCTACACTGACGGTCCACAGTTGCAAGTACGATTGTTGTGGCGCACTGGTGCGATTGGAAGCAAAGACAACCTTTTTGCCGTCAGGGGTCCAGCCACGCACTCGGTCCAGGCCCGGGTGGTAAGTCAGTCGTCTGGGATCGCCACCGGCCGCCGGCATCACATAAACGTCGGTGTTCCCGGCGATGGTCGCGGTGAAAGCGATCTGTGAGCCATCGGGTGAAAAGTATGGTTCGGTCTCGAATGAAGGAGTGGAGGTCAAGCGACGCGCAGTGCCACCACTACGCGACACGATCCACAAGTCACCGGCATATTCGAATGCTACCGAGTCACGGTTTACAGTGGGATGACGAAGGAGTCGAGTACCCTGGGCTGCAGTACCACTGGCGACGCACAACAGGAGGAAGAAGGCAAAGGCAAGTTTCGGTAGGTCCATAGATTGGCTCATAAAGAAGTCAGGTAGTTTTAAGATATCTCTGCTTAACGCACTGCGTCCCCAGCGCCTCAGCGGTTTACTCTTTACCCGAACCGCAAAGAACACTGAGGACTGCAGTGGTTACGCAGCAAACAACGCGGGAGCGTTAGAATTCGAGTCGCAAACCTATTTGACCTTCACGTCCAGGAAGCACTTGCCGCAAGGATCCGAAGGGGCTGTTCGCGATGTTTTGTCTGGCCTCGACGGCGGCTGGGTTCTGGTGATTGAAGATATTGAAAAACTCGAATAAGGCTTGCAGCTTCACTCGTTCCGTTAAAGCGAATGTCTTGGCCACACGCAGATCGAGATTGACATAGGCTGGGGCTGTGAAAGCGTTCCTTCCGGGTCCATGATCAATGCTATTGAAAGTTCCGTCTCCGTCCGGATCTTCGAGCGCCAGCGCTACCCGGCTAAAGTGAAATCCGCTTTGGGCCCGGAAAATGCCGCTGAGTTGAAACTGCCAGGGGAGATCCAACAACCCGTTCACCTGGAAGTTATGGTCCACAGACAGATCGGAAGGTCCTTTGTCGAGGTCCGGGCCGTTCACAAATGTACCGGCACCAGCGACGAAGCGTCCGTTCGCGCGAACAAAAGAACCACCCGCGTTGGTCCTACCTGTGCCGGTTTCAGTCACCACTGGTGCTACACCAACAAAGCTATCCGACGGTAGACTGGTTATCCCCAACTGGTTGTCCGTTTCGTTCGCGAAGGCATAACTGCCGCTGAGAATAAAACGCCTGGTAAATCGGCGATTGAATCCGATCACCAACGCATCATAGACGCCATCGTACCAGGGCCCGAATGTTTGGATTGGCCCAGCGGTAAACGGTGGCAGGAAAGTACGGCTGGAGGCGCGGGAGCTAAACGCAGTATTCGTCTGGCGAACGCCCAGCAGGTTGTTCATGTTGCGGTGATAGTAGTCAGCTTCGATTACTACATTCTTAATCTCTTGCTGCAAACCGATACTCACGCTTCGGGTGAACGGCGTCTTAAAGCTGCGGTCAATGTCCGTAGGAAGGAGCTGAGCGGGAATGGCGGCATGAGATAGCGCACCAAACGGTCCCCAAAAGAAGAACCCAGGCGCTTTGCCGACTGCGGTGGCGGCCTGGGTCAGGTACTGATCCGGGGTTAAGCCAGACAGAGTCTGAATGTTGCTGATGTTAATCACCGAATTTGCCGGGATAAGTGCATGACCCGGAGCGACGACACGGTTAAGCCTGTCAATGCCAATAAACAGTCCCGGCGAAAAAGGACACGCTACGTTGCCGGCCGTGATCTGAGCATCCGTTAGATTGGGAGAGACGCAAAGTCCACCCGGGAATAGCGACGCATTGATGGCTGCCGGCGCCAACGTGGGTACACCAAAGAATCCGCGCGGATAGGAGAACGGTTGGACCACGCGACGGTCGGCGCCACCGAAGGCGGGAACATCGCGCACCAGGCCGAGGCGAAATTGATCGTAGAAGAGTCCGTAATGTCCCCGGATGATCGTCTTCGAAGCGGCCTGCCAGGCAAAGCCGAGTCGCGGCGAAACATTCTCTTTAGTTTTAAACTCAGAGTCATAGTCCCAGCGCACACCAAAATTCAACGTGAGCCGGGGATGAAACTTCCAGTCGTCCTGGGCGTAAAAAGCGTTGTAGTTATTGCGCAAATGGATCTCGTTTGCCTGAGGAGTCAGACCACCGGCAGTGGTGACAGTGAAGAAGCCGGCATTTACTGGTCCGAATTGAATAAAGTCCGGGACGGTGGCGAAGAGTTGCAGGTTTAAAATTTGTGACTCAATACCGTCAACTCTGGTGCGCAGGTAATTCCAACCAAACTTTATGTTGTGATCACCGACGAGCTTGTTGGCATTCGCTGATAGCGATGTGTACTTCTGGTCCAGTGCTGTTCGCGAAGTATTGTTGCCGAAGCCAAATGATCCCAGGTCTCCAAAGAGCGCGCCGGTATTGAATGAGCTGAACATTTGCAGTGTTGTACCAACACCAGCCTCCGGATGAGCGGGACGAGTTTCCGATGTGTCACCCCGATAACTACCCCGTAACGTCAATACCCAGGGGTTGCTCTGATCGCCCAACAGGGCGGTGTCGCTGAAGCCAAGTAACAGATGTCGTGCTCCCGTATCGTTTCTTCTCGATGGCAAACTATCAGCAGCTGACAATGGTAGAAACTCTCTAACGTTACCGTTGGTATAGTTAACCGATTGACTGAGACTATGTCGCCCGAGTTGTTCGTCGAACTTCAAAAAGCCGCGAGTGTCAAACGAGCGAGACGGGTTGTTAAACTGGTTCTCAAAATCACGAGCAACCTGCGGAGTGTTTGGCGGAAAGGTAAAATTGAGCTCGCGGTTTTCTCTGATTCGCTCGGCTGAACCAAAGACGAAGACCTTATCCTTAATTACCGGGCCTCCCAGAGCGAGACTATAGTCCCAACGCTGTAAGAAGGGAGCGTCCCTGTCGCTTAAGTTTGATGAATCGAAGGCGTTGTTTCGGAAGAATATCGAAGCGAGTCCATGATAGGCATTGCCACCGCTCTTGGTAATCACGTTCACAACCCCTCCGGAGGCCTGGCCAAATTCGGCCCGAAAGCCAGCCGTAAGCACCTGGAACTCGGCGATTGTTTCCTGGTTGAACTGCGAAGCCGCGCCGCCGTTTACCGTATCTTTGTTTGGCTGTCCATCAATGAAAAAGTTGTTGTTGCCAGCTCGCTCTCCCAGTACTGGTGTGGAATTGTCGCTGCCAACGTCGGCCTGCCGGTTAATCACTACTCCCGGCACGAGTTGCATGAGGTCCAGGTAGTTACGACCGTTTGTGGGCATCTCCTTGACCTGTTGCGGAGTAATCGTGGCCCCGGTTGAAGAAGCGGTGGGATTCAACAGTTGGGCGTAAGCAACGACATCGACCTGTCCCTGCACCGCCCCTACCTCAAGCGGAATGTCGAGGGTCAAAGTCCTGTTCAACGTCAGCTCAATATCATTAAAGTCGCGAGTGGCGAAGCCGGCGTGCGAAATCGACAATGAGTAGTTCCCTGCGGCCAGCGCTGTGATGCGGTAGAACCCATTCGCATCGCTGGTCGCGGTACGCTCGAAGCCCAGTACCACCGATTTGAGCACAACTTGACAACCGGGCACGACGCCACCCTGCGGGTCCCTGATGGTGCCCTCAATCGTGGAAACCGTTGTTTGGGCCAATGCGGGACGGGCCATGAACGGTGGCAATAAGAGTAGAAGACCAAGGACCAGCAATAACGAGCCGTAACTGCAGCCTCTGGACCATATACCTCCTCCGCGCTGCTGATTACCTTGAATTAGGCTTATCCCTTTCATGACTCCGCCTCCTTAGAAGAGAGTTGTTGAAACCCAGCTGGCATGTATTGCAGTGTCCGGCGACTGGAAACAGTCGACTGTTCGGTGGAGCAACGCGCGAATTCAGAACTCTCGAAACGCCCAAGTCTGACAATCAGCGTAGCCGCTATATAACATCGTCCGTTGCATCATGTCAATTCTCGTACAACATTTGTTGCATCAAACAAAGTTGGTGTGCTATTTTCTGGCGCGCCATGCAGGGTTCCTCCAAGATCTCAGATCCGCAACCTGAAACATTAACGCCCGAGATAAAGATCGACGGGGTAGAGATTCGTTTGATCCGTTTGCCGCTGATCGAACCTTTCGAAACGAGCTTCGGCAAGATTGATTCCCGGTTGATCTTCTTAGTGTCCCTGGCGGCTGACGGGATAACCGGGTGGGGTGAAGTGGTGGCGTCGGAAGAACCGCGCTACAGCTACGAAACTGTCGGCACCGCCTTCCACGTCATCCGGGACTTCCTGGGACCGGCGCTACTGAATGCTCCGCTCGCCGATCTTAACGATCTCACTCGTCGTTTCCTGCCAGTTCGCGGGCACAACATGGCCAAGGCAGGACTGGAGTTAGCCTTCATGGATCTGTTGGCCAGGATTAACGGAGTCTCACTGGCAAAGCTGATTGGCGGCGAACGGAAACGTGTATCGGTCGGGGTGAGCCTGGGAATTCAACCTAAGATCTCCCGCCTCCTCGAACGCGTTGAGCGCTATCTCAACCTGGGTTACCAGCGCATCAAGCTGAAGATCAAACCTGGTTGGGACCTCGATGTGGTCTCGGAAGTACGTCGCAAATACCCCAGGATCTTACTGTCGGTCGATGCCAATTCAGCCTACACCCTCAGCGATCAGGATCACTTAAAGAACCTCGATGATTTTGGTCTATTGATGGTTGAGCAGCCGCTCGAGAACGATGATCTGGTGAACCATGCCAGGCTGCAAAAGGTCATGAATACATCGCTCTGCCTTGACGAGAGTATTGTCGGACTGCGCCAGGCAAAGTTGGCCCTCGAACTGCAGAGTTGTCGCATCATCAATATCAAGATTGGCCGGGTAGGCGGTTATTCAGAGGCGCTCGGTATTCACGATTTGTGTTACTCGCAAGAGATCCCGGTCTGGTGTGGCGGCATGCTCGAGTCGGGTATTGGTCGGGCGCATAACCTCGCCCTGGCAAGCTTGAAGGGGTTCACTCTACCTGGAGATATCTCGGCGAGTGCACGCTATTTTGAGCGCGATATTATCTCACCTGAGGTAACCGTGGCGGCTGATGGGACGGTAGCCGTTCCACGGGGAGTGGGTTTGGGGTTCGACGTTGACCTGGACTATATCGAGCACCTGACCGAAACTCGGGAGCAGATCTCACGACTGAAATCCTAGCCTGCCCGGCGCACAAAGGAGCAAAGTATGGCAGCGGGAACTGCGTTCAATGATCGCAACGCTAATGGCTCCCAGTCTTCGCCCACGTCGCTGGAAGTGCGGTTTGCCAAGTCGCCGTTGAGTGGCACCAGGCGTCGATTAATCAGGGCCATTCTCGATAATCACGAAGAGACTTTCTTCCTCTCCTCCCGCGAAATGGCGAAACGTTATAACGTTGACGCCGCCACCATCGTCCGTACCGTCCAGGCATTAGGTTACGAGCGTTTTGCCGATTTCGCCGCCGACCTGCGCCAGCATTTCGTTACCCACATCACTCCCTACACAGTCTTGAAGGCCGCTACGCAAGAGAAGCGCAGCGTGATTGATCAGGTGCGACACTGTGTGGAACGAGACGTCGAGAGTTTGAGTGTCCTACGTTCGAGTTTAGAGGCCAATCGCGCAGTAGAGTTGGCTAAGCGCATTCATAGCGCGCGCAAGATACTGGTGGTCGGTGTTGACCTGGCGGCTTCCCTCGCCTGGTTCCTTGCCTATGGTCTAACGCCACTCGGGTTTGATGCTGAGTCACCGGTTGGCAGCACTGGAAATCTGCAACATAGAATCGACCTGTTGACTGAGAAGGATCTGTTGGTGGCCATTAGCTTTGGCCGCTGTTTGCGAGAGACGGTGGAGGCAGTGGAGCGAGCTCACGCGCGCGGCGTTCCCACCTTTGGCGTCACTGACAGCAACACCACCCCGATAGCTTTGCACTGCGACGAATATCTTCTGGCTTCCACCAGCAGTCCTTCGTTTACCGGTTCGTACGTCGCCCCGATGGCCTTGATAAACACGATCATTGTTGCCTGTGCGCACCTGCGACCGAAGCGAGCGCTGGCCATGTTGAGTCGCACCGAACAGGAGTACAGGACCGGTACTCGCTGGTATCAGGAACCTTTACGACGCAGCCGTTCCAGCGACGGACAGCAAAAGACGGGCGGCAACAACAGGGGATCACGAAAGAAAGCGTCTTAGGTTATTAACAAAAGGGCGCAGTTAGAAAGGGAGTAAGGCTCCTCAACTCAACTAACAAAAATAGCGCAGTTAGGAAGGGGGTAAGCGGCTTGGTTAGTTGAGTTAGCAGATAGGTTGAGCATT
>DATFRK010000697.1:0-10891 GCA_035263325.1 Pyrinomonadaceae bacterium
AAACGATAAAGGGTGGGCTTTTATTGTCGGCGATAACCTCTTCGTGCCCGTCCACAATCGCGCCTACAACGCCGGCAATTATGTCTATGCCGAGTTCAGCAAGTCGTTCAAAAAGGGACCGAGGATCACCTTTGGCGGCTACGACTTCACGAAAGATGTAGTCGCGGGGGCAAATCGAGCCGGCGGGCAATTTGGCTTTGAGCAATCGCTCAACAAATCAATCACCATCGCCGCCGACTGGCTCACTGGCAAACACGCCAGTGGTTATTTCACGCCGGGTGTTGTCTTTAAGGTTGGGCCCAAGGTCACCGGATACGCCGGCTACTCAATCGGAAATGCAGGAGTAGCGCATGGCAATCACTTCTTCCTGCTCGAGCTGGGCTACAACATCAACTGAAGCGAGGGGAACGAGAATGCTAGACCTGCTGTTTATCGCGATAACGATTTTTTTCTTTCTCCTGGCACTGGCCTACGTGCATGCCTGCGAACGCCTGCGTTGAAGATGAGGTGACTGCGGTTATGAATATCAGCTCGATTCTAGGTCTGCTGGCCACGGTACTGGTCCTGATCTACTTGTTCTACGCCCTGCTACGGCCGGAAAAGTTCTGAGAACGATTATGACAATCAACGGGTGGGCACAAATTCTTCTTTTCATCGCTATCGTGGTGGCCCTGGCGAAGCCAATTGGCCTATTTATGGCGCACGTCTTTGAGGGTCAGCGCACTTTCCTGCACCCGGTATTGCGACCGGTTGAAAGTTTGCTCTACCGGCTTACTGGCGTGGACGAAAAGCGCGAGATGCACTGGACTGAATACGCAGGATCGATGTTGCTTTACAGTCTCGTCTCACTGCTACTTCTCTATGTGATTCAACGTTTGCAAGGTTATTTGCCCCTGAACCCCCAGAAATTACCCGGAGTCGATTCGACCGGGTTTGTAGCCTCTGCCTTCAACACCGCCGCCTCATTTACGACAAATACCAACTGGCAAAGCTACGTGCCGGAAACGACGATGAGTTATCTCACGCAGATGGTGGGACTCGCCTATCACAACTTTGGATCGGCGGCTACCGGCATTGCCCTGGCCATCGCCTTCATCCGCGGCATCGCCAGGCGAGAGGCGCAGACCATCGGAAATTTCTGGGTCGACTTTGTTCGTGGCAATCTTTACGTGTTGTTGCCGGTATGTGTGTTGGGCGCGCTGCTGCTCGTTTCCCAGGGCGTCATCCAAAACTTTCGCGCCTATGACACAGTCAAACTAGTTGAACCGCAAACGATCGAAGTCGATAAGAAGGATGCGAACGGCAATGTGCTGACAAATCCTGACGGCACCACGCAAAAGGAGTCGCAACAGGTAACCGAGCAGACGATTGCCCAAGGCCCAGTTGCATCGCAGGAGATCATCAAAGAGTTCGGCACCAATGGCGGCGGCTTCTTCAATACCAACAGTGCTCACCCGTTCGAGAACCCGACGCCCTTTAGCAACTTCATAGAACTCATCGCGATCTTCGCCATCGGCGGCGGCTTGACTTACACGTTGGGCTTCATGACTCGGTCGCCCAGGCACGGTTGGGCCGTACTCGCAGCGATGATTGTTTTCTTCTTCGCCGGCGTGCTCGCCTCTTACTGGTCGGAGTCGCGCGGCAACCCAATTCTCACCAGCGCCGGCGCCAATCAAACCGCGACGAGCGCACAAGCGGGCGGCAACATGGAAGGCAAAGAGGTGCGTTTCGGGATAGCCAATAGCGCGCTGTTTGCGACTGTTACCACCGATGCCAGTTGCGGCGCGGTCAACTCGATGCACGACAGCTTCACGCCACTAGGCGGCATGGTCCCACTCGTCAACATCATGTTGGGCGAAATTATTTTTGGCGGCGTCGGCAGTGGTCTATACGGAATACTGATCTTCGTCATCATGTCAGTTTTCATCGCCGGCTTGATGGTCGGCAGAACGCCCGAATACCTGGGAAAGAAGATCGAATCTTACGACGTCAAGATGTCGATGCTTTACGTCTTGATCTTTCCTTTGGTGATTCTCGTGCTGACGGCAATCTCAGTGTTGTCACCCGGATTTGGCACCTCGCAACTCAACAACGCCGGCCCCCACGGTTTGTCGGAGATTCTCTATAGCTTTACCTCAGCCACCGGCAATAACGGATCAGCCTTCGCCGGAATTTCCGCTAACACTTATTGGTACAACACCACAATCGGGATGGCCATGCTTATTGGCCGCTTTCTGATGATCGTGCCAATGCTCGCAGTGGCCGGAAACCTGGCCGGCAAGAAGTTGGTTCCTCCGAGCCTAGGCACTTTTCCAGTGACTACGCCGCTGTTCACGGTGTTGCTGGTCAGCGTGATCCTTATCGTTGGGGCTCTAACATTCTTTCCTGCCTTGAGCCTGGGGCCAATCGTGGAACATTTTCTAATGGGCGCGGGCAGAACATTTTGATTACCACTTTAAAACAATGGCTACGCAAACAAAGAAACAAGCTATTTGGAACACACAGATCGTGAAGCGCGCGATGGTGGATTCATTCAGGAAACTAAATCCGCGCACGATGATGAAGAATCCAGTCATGTTCGTGGTTGAGGTTGGCAGTGTTCTGACCACACTGGAACTGATTCGCGGTCTGATCTCACCGGTTGCTGGAGTGACGCAAACTGGCTTCGAGTTGCAAATCACGCTGTGGCTTTGGTTCACCGTGCTGTTTGCAAACTTTGCCGAAGCGATGGCTGAAGGACGAGGCAAAGCGCAGGCGGATAATTTGCGTAAAGCAAAGACCGAGACGATTGCTCATCGCGTACTGCCGAACGGAAGCACTGAAGACGTAGCCGCTCCAAAACTGCGCAAGGAGGATGTGGTCATTGTCTCCGCGGGTGAGTTTATCCCGGGCGACGGCGAAATTATTGAAGGGGTGGCGTCGGTTGATGAGTCAGCGATTACCGGAGAATCCGCTCCGGTCATTCGCGAGGCTGGCGGCGACCGGTCAGCAGTTACCGGTGGCACACGGGTCCTTTCAGATCAAATCAAAGTAAAAATCACGTCGAACCCGGGAGAGACCTTTATCGACCGCATGATTGCTCTCGTTGAAGGGGCCGAGCGGCAGAAGACGCCAAACGAAATTGCTCTGAACATTCTTCTCGCGGGATTGACGATCATTTTTCTGCTCGCAGTGGTGACCTTGCAACCCTTTGCCATCTACTCAAACGCGCCGCAAACAATCTTTGTGTTGGTGTCACTGCTCGTTTGTTTGATTCCCACCACGATCGGCGGACTCTTGTCGGCTATTGGCATTGCCGGCATGGATCGACTGATCCAACACAATGTGCTGGCGATGTCTGGCCGCGCCGTAGAGGCTGCTGGCGATGTCAACACCTTGCTGCTGGACAAGACCGGCACGATCACGCTGGGGAACCGGCAGGCGACAGCGTTTATCCCTTTGCCCGGAGTAGATGAAACAGAGTTGGCTGAGGCGGCCCAATTGTCGTCGCTGGCAGACGAGACTCCCGAAGGGCGATCGATAGTTGTGTTGGCGAAGGAGAAATACGGACTGCGCGGGAGAGAACTCACGCCGCACGAAGCGACGTTCATTCCCTTTACGGCGCAGACGCGCATGTCAGGCGTTGATTTTGATGGTCGTGAAGTGCGCAAAGGTGCAGCCGATGCAATTGAGAAGTATCTCAATGGCGAGGGCCGGTCAGCGCCCGGCGAACTGAAGGACATCGTGGATGAGATATCGAAAGCCGGTGGTACGCCCCTGGTAGTCGCTGAAGATCGAGTGGCCCTTGGAGTGATTCAGTTGAAAGACATCATCAAGGGCGGGATGGTCGAACGATTTAATCAAATGAGGCAGATGGGTATTAAGACCATCATGATCACGGGCGACAACCCATTGACTGCAGCGACGATTGCTCGTGAGGCGGGCGTCGATGACTTTTTGGCCCAGGCCACGCCGGAAGACAAGATGGCCCTCATCAAGCGCGAACAGGAAGGCGGCAAACTGGTAGCGATGACGGGCGACGGTACGAACGATGCTCCCGCCCTGGCCCAGGCGGATGTGGGAGTGGCGATGAATACGGGAACCCAGGCCGCAAAAGAAGCGGGAAACATGGTGGACCTGGACTCCAATCCGACCAAGTTGATTGAGGTTGTCGAGATAGGCAAACAACTCCTCATCACTCGTGGCGCCCTGACCACCTTCTCGATTGCTAACGACGTGGCCAAGTACTTCGCCATCATTCCCGCGATGTTTGCCACTCTTTATGCCGCCAATGGCGTCTTAAATGGACCACTGTCAGCGCTGAACATCATGGGTTTACGCACGGCGCAATCGGCGATTCTGTCGGCAGTAATCTTTAACGCTTTGATCATCATCGCCCTGATCCCGCTGGCATTAAGAGGGGTGAAATACCGGCCCTTAAGTGCCGCCGCGCTGTTGCGTCGCAACCTGCTGCTCTACGGCCTCGGCGGCGTTATTGCCCCCTTCATTGGCATTAAAGTTATTGACGTGATTATTCATGCGATTGGATTGGCTTAAGAGAATGAAGCGATCAATGAAAAATCTGAGTACGGCAGTTCTGATGACCCTGGTGACTACCATCTTGCTGGGGTTGATCTATCCACTCGTGGTGACAGGACTGGCCCAGGTAATTTTCCCGGCAAAGGCGAATGGTCAGTTGATCAAAGCCAGTGATGGCTCGTTGATTGGGTCACGCCTGATCGGCCAGCCCTTTTCGTCACCAGGATATTTTCGCTCTCGTCCTTCAGCAGCTGGCCTCGTCGGTTATGACGCCGGCGCGTCCTCAGGTTCGAACCTTGGACCAACCAATCAAAAGCTGGTCGATCGGGTGAAAGCAGATGTGGCAAAGCTGCAGGCAGAGAATCCCGATAAGCCAGTGCCGATAGATCTGGTAACCACCTCGGGATCCGGACTTGATCCGCACATTTCGCCCGCAGCCGCCGAATTTCAAGTACCACGCGTGGCCCGAGAAAGAGGCATGAGCGAAGACGAAGTGAGACGCATCGTAGTGTCCAATTCCGTAGGAAGACAATTCGGTTTTTTGGGAGAGCCCACGGTAAACGTGTTGGAGCTGAACCTGGAGTTAGACCGAACTAAGCCAATGAGGAAGTGAGTGCTAACCACTCGAAACATGGACGAAAACGGTCACCGACCAAAGCCGGAGTCCTTACTCGCTAAACTCAACGAAGGCGAGCGGCCAGGATTGCGTGTTTATATCGGGGCGGCGCCCGGGGTCGGCAAGACGTACAAAATGCTTGAAGACGCACACCTGCTGAAGAAACAGGGAGTGGATATTGTCGTAGCCGCAGTTGAGACTCATGGTCGCGAAGATACGAAGGCGATGATCGGAGATTTGGAACGGGTGCCGATGCATCAAATCAAATATCGTGGGGTCACCCTCGAAGAGATGGACCTCGACGCAGTCATCCAGCGGCATCCCGCAATCGCTATCGTTGATGAACTTGCCCACACCAATGTTCCCGGATCGAAAAACAGCAAACGATACCAGGACGTCCTGGATATTCTCGAGGCCGGCATTTCGGTAATCACTGCGGTAAACATTCAGCACCTCGAGTCACTCAACGATGTTGTGATTCGCACCACCGGTGTTCGAGTGCGCGAGACTATCCCGGACTACTTTCTCCGTCGGGCCGACGAGGTAGTGAATGTTGACGTGTCGGTTGAGACCCTACGCACCCGCCTGCGCCAGGGCAAGATCTACGACGTGGTTAAGATCGAACAGGCTCTCAACAATTTCTTTCGTAAAGGTAATCTTTCCGCCCTGCGTGAATTGGCGCTCCGGCAAGTAGCCACCGATCAAGCCACCAAAGCACACGACTATCGGGAGCGCGAAGGCCTGGAACAGCCGGTGATTCCCGAGAAAGTGATGGTCTGCATGGCTTCGCGAGGCAGTGCGAAGAAGCTGTTGCGAGTTGGTTCACGGATTGCTGGTCGTCTGGCAAGTGATTGGTATGCAGTTTACGTGGAGACGCCGGCGGAAGAGCCAGGCCGGATAAAACCTATCGACTATGCGTCGCTCCAGGAAAATATCACTTTCGCGGAATCGCTCGGTGCCAAAGTGGTGAAACTACGATCTCGTAACGTCGCCGACGCTTTAGTCGAGTTTGCCGGTCGAGAAGGTATTACCCATGTCGTGTTTGGGCAAACGTCACGCTCTCGTTGGGACATCTTGTTGCACGGATCGATTATTAATCGGTTCCTGCGCGAGGTGCGCGACGCCACCGTCCAGGTTGTGCCCTTGGTACGGGAGAGAGGAGCGCAATCGCAATGAACTTGCGCGCCAAATTGATCGCCAGTTACCTGGTGTTCATCGGCACCCTGGCAATCCTCGGTGGTTGGAGCGCTTACCGGCTGCGAGAAATGGGTGACGTGTCACGGCAGATCATTGCCAACAACTACGACTCGGTAGTGGCCGCGCAGGAGATGAAGGAGAGTCTTGAACGCCAGGATTCAGCCGCCGTCTTTTTCCTCCTTGGTGCTCATGATCGGGCCCTGGCCCAGATGCGCGAACATCGGGCGCGCTTTGACAGCAATTTTCGCAAGGCAGCCAACAATATCACCGAGCCCGGAGAGCCTGCCGCCATTGAAAAGATTCGCCAGAACACTGCCACCTATTACAGGCTATTTGACCAGTTTGTCGCCAAGGTGAATGCGACCAACGCAACGACCTCCAGTTTCATCATCCAAAGTGAAGAGTCCGCCGAGCGCCAGGAATACTTCGCCAAGCTCGAGCCGCAGTTCAACCAGCTCCGCGCCGATTGCGATCAACTATTGCAACTGAACCAACGAGCGATGCTGGCAAAGTCAGAAGCCGCCAAAGCCGTGGCTCAACGCTGGTTCTACCTGACACTCGTCATTGCGGTGCTGTTAGTCGTGGCCAGTTTGAGTCTCGCGATTCTGTTCGCTAACCGCATAGTTGGCCCACTGCGGAAGCTCACCGAATCGACTGCTCGGATCGCCGGCGGCGACTTGAATGCCAAAGTCGCCGTGACTTCACACGACGAAGTCGGTCTACTGGCTGCTGAGTACAATCGGATGGCCGAGCGCATTCGAGAGTTGCGTAGTTCAGACCTGGGCCAGTTACTGGTGGCGCAACAGACCACTGAAGCTACCATCGATTCACTTTACGATCCTGTTGTAGTCACAGATTCAGAAGGCCGAGTGACCAAGTTGAACCCGGCTGCGGAAGAAGTATTTGGGTCGGAACAGAGCAACGCCGGCAAGCACGTCGGGGAAATTGCCCGCGATTCGCGACTGGCTGTGGCCGTGGCGGAAGCGTTGGAGTCGCAACAGCCGGTGGCGGCTGACGGCATGTCCAGCGTGCTGCCACTTTCCGTCGACGGCTCACAACGATCTTTCCGTTTGCGCACAACGCCAGTACGCGACAACTCCAGGCACTTACTGGGCGCCGTCACGCTTCTGGAAGACATTACTCATCTGCGTGAACTCGACCAGTTGAAGTCTGACTTCATCGCCACGGCTTCACACGAGTTACGAACGCCGCTGACGAGCGTGCAGATGGGAGTTCATCTTTTGTTGGAGGGCGCCGCCGGTGAAATCAACGACAAACAAACGGAGATTCTCAGCGCCTGCCGTGAGGATTGCGAACGTCTCGACAAGCTAATGAAAGATCTATTGGACCTTTCGCGTCTGGAAGCAGGGGAAAGCCAACCAAATCTGACCCGGGTGAGCGTCAAGGAGATGGTCAATGCGGTGGCGGATCATTTGCGCCTTCGTTTGGAAGCGAAGGGACTCAAACTCAGAGTTGATGCTCCTCCCGACTTGCCGCCAGTTACGGCTGACAAGTTGCAAATCGAACGAGTTCTGTCGAATTTGGTAATTAACGCACTGCGCTATACGAAAGAAGGCGAGATCGACATCCGGGCAGAGCGGCGCGGCGACTTGATCGACTTCTCCGTTTCCGACACCGGCGCCGGCATCCCGACAGAATACCTGCCCCATATATTCGATAAGTTTGTACAGGTACCCGGCGTCGCAACCGGAGGAGCAGGACTCGGCTTGGCAATTTCTCGCCTTATCGTAGAGGCGCATGGTGGCCAGATCGGTGTGCAGTCAGAACTCGGTCGTGGTTCAACGTTCACTTTTACCCTGCGCACGGCGGCAGCAGACGGAGACAAGAAGGTTGCATGACGAACAAGGTCCTGGTGATCGACGACGAAGAGCACTTGCGGCGCATGATACGGTTGACGTTGGAAGCGAGTGGTTATGAAGTTGGCGAGGCGCCGGATGGAACGACTGGACTCGAACTTTTTGCTGACGGATCGCATTGGACTGCAGTTGTCCTGGATCAAAGAATGCCGGGAATCGACGGCCTGGAAACCTTGCGACGGATCAAGGAAAGAGATCCCCAGGCCTGCGTGGTAATGGCTACCGCCTACGCCTCGATAGAACTCGCCGTTGAGGCGATGAAACTTGGGGCCTCAGATTTCGTGAGAAAGCCGATGACTCCCGGCAGTCTGCGAGCGGCGCTGCAGGCAGCGATTAACAAGAAAGGCAGCGTTGTCACCCGTAACCACACTCAAGATCATCCTGAATCTCATCTAATTCCCACCCTCACATTGAATGGTTTCGAGATTTTGAAACTCGACAACGAACCTCACCGTCTTGACGAGCAGCTCTTCACCGTCAAGGCCCCCGACGGACATAGCCGCCCGGTGGTGGTAGAAATCTCCGCGGAAGTGATCGGTTTTGTAGAACGCTTGACGCATCGACTCTTGCCCGCCACCAACTCGTTCTGGGCCATGCAGGCAGAGCGTCTTTTGGGCGACTACTTGTGGAATGAGGGTGATATTCCCGCGAACGGGAGATTAGTTTTGTCGGATCTTAGCGCTGAGAAGCTTATCGTGGCCGAACGTTGGCCGGATTAGCCTGGGAGCGCAGGCGGGCCGCCTGCCTTCCCAAATTTACTATTTGGCAGAAAAGCAAATCCCGTTTACTATTGGAACTGCTCTTGCGTTCGCCCCTCAGTAGCAAGTCGATTAACAAATTCAACCGCCCTCAGCTTCAAGCAATTGACTCGCTTGGTGAAGAACGAGCGAGTCGTTCGTGTGTGGGCGTGTGACGACGGACCTCCAATTACTGTTGTGTGAAAGAGCTAGAGGCAGATAAACCTAACGAGGTTCCCCCGAACCTAATTCGCGTTCTCCTGGCCGACGACCATGCACTCGTCCGCGCCGGCTTTCGCGCCCTGCTGGAGAAGATCCAGGGCGTCGCAGTCCTGGCGGAAGCTGGCACTGGTCGCGAAGCACTCGAATTGATAGAGCAACTAAAGCCGGACGTTGTCTTGCTTGACATTGCGATGCCCGAGTTGAGTGGCCTGGACGTCCTGCGGCGCACCGTTACACAATTCCCCGACATCAAAGTCATCGTCCTGAGTATTCACGAGACTGAAGAGTATGCGCTGCACGCATTACGTTCCGGGGCCGCCGGCTTCCTGCCGAAGACTGCGGCCAGCGTGGAACTTGAGCTGGCGTTGAAAACGGTGATGCGCGGCGGCCGCTATCTATCGCCGCAGATCTCCAAACAGTCGGCGGCTGAGCACTCGGCGCCAGGTGTGCGCCAGTTGATTACCGAGTTGACACCACGGCAACGTGAGGTGTTGGAAATGATCGCGCGGGGTCTTTCCACCAAGGACATCGCTCGCGCGCTCAGGATAAGCGCCAAAACTGTAGAGACCCACCGCGCCCAACTGATGGAGCGCTTAAAAATCTACGACGTTGCCGGACTGGTTCGTTATGCAATCAAGACAGGGTTGGTCCGCCTTGATGATTAGGCTTCACCTCATGGCTCTATAGGGAAACGACATCGCCTTTGTCCCCTCGCCACCATCAATACTTGCCGTCAGTGATCCATCCTGACCCTTTCGATAAATAATCCGCTTCGGGAAATCGTGTTCCGGATTTTCAAACAGCGCCTCCTGGGCACTCAGCCTGGTAAGCTTGAAGTCAGTGCCGGGACAACGAGCCTTGGGATGGGCCACGTAATAAATCGCGTCAGCACGTTGTTCAATTCTCAGGTATTCATACTCCACTGTCTGGTCGCCGGCGACAGTACGACTCATTCCCAACATTGAGCCACCCGATGGTTTGGTCCAATGCTCTTCGATTTGTGCTTTACCGCCGGGATCAGATTGCCAATCGCCGGCAAGCCAACTCAGTTGCGCGATGTTTGGCTTTTCCGTTTTTGCAGTCTGGCTAGACGCGGTATCCCGGTAGGTAATAAGTATTGTTCCGCAAAGCAAGACTGCAAGGGAAATGATTTTTCTTGTTCTCAAGCGCGGTTTCCTCCAAATTGGTGATAAGCCTCAGGGAAACTCTATGCGTCTTTTTCCTTGTTGTATTGGAAAAATTCGACGTATCCGAAATCTTTCTCTGCGCCATCTCTCCGTCTCTGCGACTCTGGGTTGAGTTGAAGCGAAAGATGAACTCTAACCGTGGAGACGCCGAGGTGGCGCAGAGGTCTTCAATTTGTCCTGAGTTTTCTAGTGAATGATTCGGTGAGCTGGCTCTGCTGGGCAAAGAGTACTGCCGGCGATTGACGCGCGAACTGTTGGAAGTCGCGAATCAAATGTGATTGATCGTAGTAACCACATTCAACCGCGATCGGCGCCCACTGAACGTCATTGCGTTCCACTGCTCTGAATACCTGTTGAAAACGCAGGATCCGGGCTAGCAGTTTTGGACCAAGACCCACCTCCTGCAGAAACCTGCGCTCGAGTTGACGACCACTGAGACCAGAATCCGCGACGAGTTCTTCCAGCGAGACGACACCACCACGAGCAACCATCTTGCCCGCAAGCGCCAACGGCAAAGAGTCAATTCTTTTTGCCTGG
>DATFRK010000698.1:0-4354 GCA_035263325.1 Pyrinomonadaceae bacterium
AAAGAATGCACCTGCACGCCGCTGCAGATTCAGCGCTATCGATCCAAAGTTTCAGGCCCTCTGCTCGACCGCATTGACATTCAAGTCGAAGTGCCGACCCTGCGTTATCAAGAGCTCGCCAGCAAAGATGCCGGCGAACCCCCCGCTGCCATTCGCCAACGAGTGAACGGCGCGCGCGCCATCCAGCTCCAGCGCTTCAATAAGAGAACGATCCACTCCAACGCTCAAATGGCTGCCAAAGACATCAAGCGCTATTGCGTCGTTAAGGAAGAAGCCGACAAGCTCTTGGAAGCCGCCATCAACAAGCTTGGGCTGAGCGCCCGCGCCTACAGCCGCGTGCTTAAAGTAAGCCGCACCATCGCCGACCTCGCCGGCTCCGAAGACATTCAAGCCGCGCACATCGCCGAGGCGATTCAATACCGGAGCCTGGATTGGGGAGTCTGACGAATATGATCAATAGAGCTGCAAACCAGTGGAAGAGTTCGGTTGAGCCAAACCCACGCGCTGCTTTGCGCCGATTGCTGAGCCAAATAGGCGGTCTTCCACATCACATTGGTGCGCTGATTTGAATGGCACATCTTGGAGCGCAGCCACTCATGGACCTACTTTAGAGATTATTGAAGCAGTGGCTTCTCACGAGATTCCCAACTCCTAGCCTGCTCTGGGCAACCACAGGCACAGTTTATATCCGTGTTCACTTAGTAGGCCGACGGCCGCCATGTTTTGTGGTCGATTTCAATTGACAGGACGGACGGTTTAGTAAAAAATTGGGTTTTACATATGAGCGATCCTTATTCTTTAGAGCTTGAGTCTGAGTCGATCGAAATCATACGTGAAGTCGCGGCTACTGCAGCAAAGCCCGTCATGCTGTACTCGATTGGTAAAGATTCCTCGGTGATGCTCCGCCTCGCACAAAAGGCTTTTTTTCCCGGCCGGATCCCATTTCCCTTGATGCATATCGATACTGGGTGGAAGTTCAGCGAGATGATCGCCTTCCGTGACCGCACGGCAAAAGAAATTGGGGTCGAGCTGATAACCTACACGAACGCACGTGGAGCCGCTGAAGGTATCAACCCTATTACTCATGGCTCAGCGTATTACACCGATGTCATGAAGACCGAAGCTCTGAGGCAAGCTCTCGATTTTTACGGTTTTGACGTCGCCCTCGGTGGCGCAAGGCGCGACGAGGAAAAATCGCGAGCTAAGGAACGCATTTTTTCGTTTCGCGCACCAGGCCATCGCTGGGAACCGAAAGCTCAGCGGCCCGAACTCTGGAATCTTTACAACACACGCATTAACCCTGGCGAAACGATACGGGTATTTCCGCTATCAAATTGGACGGAAGCCGATATTTGGGGGTACATTCGCGAAGGGAATATCCCGATTGTTCCGCTGTACTTTGCTGCCAGGCGTCCGGTGGTAAAGCGCTTTGAGCAGTGGATCATGGTCGATGATGATCGACTGCCGCTTGAGCCTGGTGAAAAGCCGCAAATGCTTATGGTCCGCTTCCGCACGCTAGGTTGCTATCCGCTTAGCGCTGCCGTTGAAAGCACTGCAACGACGCTGGATGAGATTGTCTCAGAAACCCTTGGCGCGACGACCTCCGAGCGTCAGGGGCGTATCATCGACCACGACGGGGCCGGCTCCATGGAGCGCAAGAAGCAAGAAGGTTATTTTTGATGGATACCTTGCGCTTTCTGACCTGCGGCAGTGTTGATGATGGCAAGTCCACACTGATCGGGAGGCTGCTATACGACACCAAGTTGATCTTTGAAGACCAGCTGGAGGCCCTGCGGGTGGACTCGAAAAAATTCTCCACTCAAGGCCACCGCCTGGACTTTGCGCTACTGGTTGACGGATTGCAGGCCGAACGCGAGCAGGGTATTACCATCGACGTTGCATATCGCTTCTTTCGCACGCCCAAGCGTCGCTTCATTGTGGCCGACAGTCCGGGCCATGAACAGTACACGCGAAACATGGCGACTGCCGCCTCGACCGCTCAAGCAGCGGTGCTGCTAATCGACGCCCGCAAAGGAGTTCTCACCCAGACCAAGCGTCATAGCCGCATCGTTTCGATGCTCGGTATTCACCATGTCGCGCTGGCGGTTAACAAGATGGATCTGGTGGCCGGGTCACAGCTGGTCTTTGACGAGATTGAGGTTGCGTATCGTCGCTTCGCCGAGGAATTAGACTTTAAAACGATCACGGCTATACCAGTATCAGCGCTTGAAGGTCACAACATTGTCGAGCCGGACTCTGTCGCGATGCCTTGGTACCACGGGCCAACGCTTCTGCAATGGCTTGAGTCCGTCCGGACCGATGCTAGTGGGCTCGTCCTGCCATTTGCCATGCCAGTGCAATGGGTCAACCGACTCAGCTCCGATTTCCGAGGATTTTCCGGGCGCATCGCCAGCGGTTCGGTCAAACCCGGCGACAATGTACGTATCAGTCCTTCAGGCGTAGTCAGTGCTATTAAGGAGATCGTTGTCTCGAAAGCTCCGAAGCCGGAAGCCACCGCCGGTGAGTCGGTTACCTTGGTCCTGGAGAATGATGTTGACGCCAGCCGGGGAGACGTCATTGCAGCGGCGTCATGTCCGGTTCAATCAGCTGATCAGTTCGAGGTAGATCTGCTCTGGATGAGCGAGCACCCGTTATTGCCTGGGCGCACGTATGTTGCTCTAATTCACGCCAAAGCTGCCGGTGTGACTGTTACAGATATTAAATATCGTCTGGACATAAATACTGGCGCACACCTGGCTGCCACAACGTTAGGCCTAAATGAAATCGCGCGGGTCAATGTGAGTTTCGACCGGCTTGTGCCTTTTGCCCCGTATCGCGATAACGGGAGACTAGGCGCTTTCATCATTATAGATAAGCTCACCAACCAGACCGTTGGCGCCGGATTGATCCATTTTGCTCTCCGTCGAGCGGTCAACCTGCACTGGCAAGCGCTCACCGTCACAAAAGGCGGCCGGGCTGAAATCAAGCACCAGCAGGCACGTTGTCTGTGGTTTACGGGACTTTCAGGTTCGGGGAAGTCGACAATTGCCAACCTGTTGGAGAAACGTTTGCACGCCGAAGGCAAGCACACTTACATCCTGGATGGCGATAACGTTCGCCATGGGCTTAACCGGGATTTGGGATTCACTGAGGCCGACCGCGTGGAGAACATTCGCCGCGTCGGAGAGGTTGCAAAACTCATGGTGGATGCGGGACTTATCGTGATCGTTGCTTTTATTTCTCCCTTCCGAGCGGAACGTCAATTGGCTCGCAGCTTGTTTGATGTTGAGGAGTTCACGGAAATCTTCGTGGATACGCCGCTGGAGGAATGTGAGCGCCGCGATGTAAAAGGGCTGTATGCCAAGGCGCGCCGCGGCGAATTGAAGAACTTCACGGGTATCGACAGCGAATACGAGCCGCCGCAATCGCCGGAAATTCACCTTCGAACTCTAGGTGTCAGCCCTGAGTCCTGCGTTGATCAAATTATCCGTTCGCTGAAGCTGGACTCGGTGTTCGTCGGAGCGAGCAACTAATCTAGCTGCTGGACTTTAAGCTCAGCAAGGTATGGTTACAGTAAAGGTAGAACCTTTCCCAAGTTCGCTGTTTACTTGGACCTCGCCTCCCAGCACCTCCGTGTATTTTTTGACAATATAGAGACCTAACCCGACACCGCCGTGGTTTCTGGTTTCTGAACTGTCAATTTGGTGGAACATCTCGAAGATCGAGGGAATTTTCTCTTGCTCAATTCCGATTCCCGTATCTGCGACTTTGAACTCGGCAGCTTTTGTCTCGGGGCAATACCGGGCTGTAAAAGTGATAGAGCCTTCCTCGGTAAATTTCACCGAGTTGTTTATGAGGTTCTGAAGAATATGCTTGAGCTTATCGGCGTCCGTTTTGATAACCCTAGGTGCTGAGGGATAGTCCCATTTGAACGTCACGTGTTTGTCCAAGGGGATTTCGTAATTTGATTTTAAATCGTCTAAAAGTTCGCCCATCTGCACCTGCAATATTTCCGCTCCGACTTTGCCCGCTTCGATGCTTGTGGCTCTCAATATCTCGCTGATCATGCTCATTAGCTCTTTCGCGCGACCGATCACTTTGTCTAAAGCGTTTGCCTGCTTCTGATTTATTGCTCCGAAGGTCCCATCCTTGACCAGCTGGCTGTACCCCAACAAAACATTCAACGGCGTCCTCAGCTCATGGGACATGACCCGGAGGAATTCATCTTTCGCTTTGTTCGCCTTCACCAGACTGCGGTTTGCTTGTTCAAGTTGCGAGTTGGCTTTCTCTAACTCACTGGTTTTGTCCGTTACTTTTTGTTCCAAGGTGGCATAAGAGATATTCAGTTCTCCCG
>DATFRK010000699.1:0-15573 GCA_035263325.1 Pyrinomonadaceae bacterium
ATAGTTACCCCGTATTACGGACTTGCCCGTGTTGAAAAGATCCCAGGCAAATCCCAGCCGCGGTTGAAACTGGGCCACCTGATTATGCAACGTGCCGTCTGACGGAAAGGCTGGATTGTTGAGCAGTGGTCCATAAGCAGTTTGCGAAGGCGGAATCACCGGGTCAGGAAAAATTTGTGCCTCCCAGCGCAGACCATAGCTCAACGTGAAGTTGGGGCGAATCCGCCAACTGTCTTGTACAAAGAGAGCGAGATCCTCGTTCTTGATAGTGGATTTTCCTGGCGGCGGCACGCCACTGATACCGGTGGGCGTCCCGTCCTGGAGGTATAACAGCAATGGGCCAATGGCGCTGCCGCCGTTTGGACAAGCGGCCGGAGAAGTCACCCAGGTGATAGCGCCAGTAGAGTCTTGACACTCAAGTGCGCGTGGGCCAAAGCCACCTGCCGCGGTTGGTGAAGCGTACCGGAGAAATCCCGTCACGCTGTCGAAAATGTAACGGCCGGTAAAAAAGCCGCGGAAAACTTGATCATTGAGCGTGTGCAGCCAATCGCCGCCAAACTTGATGGTGTGATTGCCGGAGACGATGGAGAAGTTGTTCTTTAGATCGGTGCGCCACAACAACTCGTCGACTGCCGGTTGCAAAAAGAACGGGTTACCGAATCTAAAAGTTGTCGCAAATCCCATCGCCGTGTCCGCCGGTACATTCGAGGGGATAGCGTTGCGGGGCCGTAGTTCGCGGGTGTAAGAGAAGTGACCCTCATTCACCATCGTTGGCGAGACGGTGCTGAACAGATTCACATTCAGCACATTGATTTTTGATGGTCCTTCAATGCCGTTGGCCGAGTTCCCATAGGTGGCCACATCAAATGTCTGGTTGGTGTTCTCGGAATGATCGAAGTTGTAAGAGACTGACAACTTGTTGGCCGAGTTCAAATCCCAATCAACCTTACCGAGTATCGCCTCATTCTGAACCTTGTGTTTGATGGGCAAGCCCTCTTCCTGCTGCCTGGTGGTGCGGAAGAAATTGAGTAACGCGAGTCTTTGGCAGTCGGCACTACCGTTGATAAGTCCCTCGTTGGCGCCAATGGTCGGCGCGCTTACCGGACAAGGAGTGCCAATCGGTTCGCTGAGATTTGGTCGTTGTAAGTTTTCGCGAATGCCCTCAAAGGCAAAGAAAAAGAAGGCCTTATCCTTCTTGATCGGGCCACCGATGGTGCCGCCGTACTGTTCGCGATGAAAGTCCTTTAACGGTTTTCCATCCGATGTATTAGCCGTTAACGCTTCCAGCCTTTGAAAGTAGAAGACACTGCCATGAACGTCGTTGGTCCCTGACTTAGTGATGACGTTAATCACGCCGCCGGCTGTTCGACCAAACTCGGCGCTGGCTCCATTCGCGACCACCTGAAACTCTTTGACCGCTTCTAAAGTGATGTCGATGGCCGCGCGTTGGCCGCCGAGTTGTTCACCAAAAAAGCCGTTGTTGTAATCGCCGCCATCAAGACTGACGTTGTTGAAGATGCCGCGCTGGCCGGCGAAGTTTATCTCGTCGCCGTCAGGTCCCTGGACGATGCTGACGCCCGGTGTCAGCGTGAGCAGATCCTCAAACTTGCGTCCCAGGATTGGCGTTGTGCTGACCGCCGTTTCATTTAGCGTGGTACTAACTTCGGTTTTGGCGGTATCGACGGTTGGTGTCGAGGTAATGGTAACGCGCTCTTCTACTGTGGAGACTTTCATTGAAACAGGCACGCTCAAAGCCTGCCCCACGGTTAGCGTTACTTTTTCCAGCACGGCAGTGGCGAAACCTTGCTTGGAGATCGTTACGGAGTAGTCGCCCGGTGGCAGGGCCAGGGCAACGAAGCGGCCATTCTCATCGGTAGTCAGTGTCCTGGTTGAATTCGTTCCTAGATTCTTAATTTCCACATTTGCGCCGGGAACAACGGCTCCGTTGGCATCCGTTGCCGTGCCCTGGACCGTTCCGGCAGTACTTTGTGTTTGGGCCATGATTGCCATGGCCGTTGTTAGCACGATGATGAAACAGAAGCAGGAATATTTGATGGGTCTAAACAAGAAGGAGGCTAGCTGGGTGTGCATTGATTTTCTCCTGCCGAGGTTGTGGAACAGGGGTGCTCGTCCAACTTCGGCGTTTCGGATTAACTTCAGTTCGTTTTCTAGGCCGGGCTCAACCTGAAATCTGTCACGTGACCTCAAGTTGCCATAAAACTTAGCACCTAAAGTTTGAAAGCATGGCTGCATCGAGTCGGGGCGTTGCGTTGCCAGGGGTTGGCTCATCTTATTTAGCACGCTATTAACATGTCAATGATCTTGTTTTTTGGACTAACCATTGGACCCAATGACTAGTAACAAGAAGAAAAGAATAATTCAGCAAGCCGTTCTTAATGGTTCCGTTCGTCCAAACGGTATAGTTGGGATTTATCGTTCAAACATTAAGAACAAACGAGTTCTGGAAGCGAACAAATCGTTTCTTAGTAGATCAGAAGAACATATGGAGTTACTATTCGCGACCCCGGTCTTAATGCCTGCGATGTTGCTGTTTCAGGAGAACGGCCACTTACTCTCGCGGATCTTTGACTATCTCACGCAAAAGTTCACTTTTGGACAAATAACGGTTTCCGCTGCCAGCCTCGCGATTGGCATCATGGTTGTTGCCCTTTCCGTTCTAGCATCGCGGACGTCGTTCTCACTGATTGAGCATCGTTTGGCAAAGCGTCGCTATATTGACCCCGGGTTGCGCTACACGATCGCCCAGTTGGTTAAGTTTGTGCTGCTGACAGTTGGCCTGCTCTTCGCGCTCAAACAGGCATTTGCCGTCGATCTGACTTCCCTGGCAGTGGTTTTTACTGCCCTGTCAGTAGGAATTGGTTTTGGCTTGCAATACCTCGCCGCCGACATTGCTTCCGGCTTCATTCTGTTGTTTGAGCGACCCATCCGGATTGGCGATCGCATCACTATTGGTGATGACGAAGGCGACGTCCAAAGCATCGGCCTGCGCACCACGATTGTGAACACCAATGATCGGATTGCCATAATCGTGCCCAACTCAAGACTGGTAACCCAGCGCGTGGTGAATTGGTCGTACGGAGATCCGCGGGCGCGCATCCCCATTCCAGTGGGCGTAGCTACGGATTCTGATATCGACCTGGTAACCGAAACCCTGCTGGAAGCGGCGAAAGGCGTTGACAATGTTTTGACCGATCCGCCACCCAGCGTTCAGTTTCTAAAGTTTGGTGAGTACTCGCTCGACTTTCGTTTGCTCGTCTGGAGTAGGCAACCGCGACGGCATGTGCAGATCCGCAGCGACATCAACTACCGCATCGACCGTCTGTTTCGCGACCAGGGAATCCGCATCCCTTATCCAACCCAGGAGTTCCTGTTGAAGAATGTTCATGTTTCGGATCTTAACGAAGTAGATCGGACCTTTACCGCCAACCGGACCTATTGACAGGGCAAAATCAAAATCACAACTGAAGAAGCCTCACGACCCTTCTTGCGCAAAATGCTTGAAGCGAATAGGCTAAATGCTGACTGAGTGAAGGCTCATTCAGTGGCAACCTTTTGCTGGTGGTAGTGTTCAAATTTACCAGGGATCGAAGATCAGACAATTAAGCCCAAAATCTACATGCGTTCAGCCCGAAGCCTAAACTCAACTCGACCTTCAGTTGGTGACAAGCGTGAGGCCATCTTGCGCGCGGCCATCAGCGTGTTTGCTCACAATGGCTATTTCAACGCCAAAGTCGCCGATATTGCTCGCGAGGCCGGCGTCGCCGATGGCACCGTCTACCTCTACTTCAAGAGCAAAGAAGAGATTCTTCACTCAATATTCGATCGCAGCGTGGATAAGGCGGTGGCGTTAGCAAAGGAACAGCTGGCAACGATCTCGGATCCACGTGAAAAACTTCGTCAGATCGCCGCCCTGCATCTCGAGGGACTGGGGTCTGATCGCGACCTGGCAGTCGTTTTCCAGGTGGAACTACGCGGCTCGACCAAGTTTATGGAGGAGTTTTCCGCCGCCGGGTTTGCTGAGTACCTGAGTCTCATTCGCTCGACACTCGAAGAAGGGCAGAGCTCGGGCATCTTCCGGCCCGATTTGAACGCCAAGGTAGTGGCGAAAATCTTTTTTGGCGCGCTTGATGAGATGGCTACTAATTGGATCCTTTCAAAGCGCCGCTACAAACTGGCGCCGATGGCCGATCACGTGCTCGACATTTTTCTCAACGGAGTTGAAGCGAAGTGAGTGAGATTGTCCGAGATGTCCCTGAGACAACTCCCTTAGCGCGGGCAGTTCCCTCAGTTTCAGTCGCCGAATCCAGCCATCTGCCGGAAACACTGGTGGACGTCTTTGTCAGCGTGGTGCGTAACCACAATCGTTCCAATACCCTCAATTACAAGGCGGCAGGATCCTGGGTGGCGATTTCTGCGTCGGAGATGTTGACGCGGATGCGACACATTGCCGCGGGCCTCAATTCAGTCGGTGTTCGCCATGGTGATCGAGTAGCGCTCCTCTCGGAAAGTCGTCATGAATGGACACTCACTGACGGCGGCTGCATTTTTGCCGGCGCCATTGATGTCCCGATCTATCCCACGTTAACGCCGCCACAAGTGCGTTACATCCTGCAAGACTCGGGTGCTTCAGTACTGGTCCTGGCCGATCGGGCGAAGTTCCTGGAGTTGAAAGATATCCTGGCGGAATGTCCCGACGTTAAGCACCTGGTCTTCTTTGACGCAGAAGGTTTGCCGCCGGGCGAGGGCTTGACCTTGGCCCAACTCGAACAAGACGGAGCCCGTCTCGAGGCGAACGAACCCGGAATAGGGGCGCAACTTGTCAGTAAGATTAAACCTGACGAACTGGCCACCATCATCTACACCTCGGGTACAACTGGTGAGCCGAAAGGCGTCATGCTCACGCACGCGAATCTTGTTTCCAATCTCCTCGATTCGTCTGGCCATCTTTCCTTTGGCGAGCAGGACACTGCCTTGTCAGTGTTGCCCCTGTCTCACGTGTTCGAGCGCCAGGCGATGTACATGTATTTGTATCGCGGCATGGCAGTGTACTTTGCCGAGTCGATCGAAATGATCGGAAGCAATCTGAAAGAAGTGCAGCCCACTATCTTCGTTGGCGTCCCGCGTATTTTCGAAAAAATCTACGCTCGCATCGAAGACCGCGCGGCAGAAAAGGGCAAGCTGGGGGTAGCGTTTCTGAAGTGGTCGGTCTCAGTTGCTCGCAAGTACGCCAAGTGCATTGTGGCCCACCGCGCAGTGCCGGTAACTTTACGCGCCCAGCACAAGCTGGCCAGTCGCTTGATGTTCTCGAAGTGGCGAGCAGCTTTTGGCGGACGCATTCGCTTGTTGATCTCTGGTGGAGCAGCGTTGCCCGAAGATCTCGGCTACGTGTACCTCGGCGCCGGCATTCCGATTGTTCAAGGATATGGTCTGACGGAAACCGCCCCGGTAATCACTGCGGCAAACCTTGAAGACAACCGGATCGGTACCGTGGGAAAGCCGATTCCCAACGTGCAAGTGCGAATTGCCGCCGACGGAGAGATCGAAACGCGTGGTCCAAACGTGATGCGTGGTTATTTCAACAAACCCGAAGAGACGAAAGCGGTGTTCACGGAAGACGGTTGGTTCAAAACTGGCGACATAGGCACGATCGATGCAGCCGGCTACTTGAGGATTACCGATCGCAAGAAGGAGTTGCTCAAAACTTCAGGTGGGAAATACATCGCGCCGCAACCGATTGAGCAGGCGATCAAGGGTTCTCGTTTTGTGAACCAGGTTGTTTTGCTTGGCGATGGGCGAAAGTTTCCGGCGGCGCTGATTGTGCCGGACTGGGAACAAGTGGAGGCGTATACGCGGCTGAAGGGAATTGATGTTTCTGATCATCGCGAACTCTGCCGGCATCCGCGCATCGTCGATCTGTTTACGCGACAGATTGATCGTCTGACGCAGAATTTTGCCCGGTATGAAAAGGTCAAAGCGATCGCCTTACTGCCTAATGAGTTAACGATTGAGGGTGGGGAGTTGACTCCCACGCTGAAAGTCAAACGTCGTGTGATTGATCAGAAGTATCGCTCGGTGATTGATGAACTGTACGAAGCTGCCGAAAAGACTCACCAAGCCTGAGCCAGGAATTGCGCAGTTGAGTCGGCAATGTCGCTTAACCCCCTCCTGACTGCGCAATTCTTGGCAGCTGAGTCAGCTCAAGCCAGTCCTGTCAGCCAGCCTGGTTGACGATCGTGTTCTTCCTCTAACCGCCGCAATCTAGCAGTCATCACATGTGCCCGACCTAGATAGCCGAGAGGTTGCTGTGGATTTGTTCGACTCACCACCGGCAACCTCCCAATATCGTTGCGCACCATCTTCGCCACTGCTTCATGCAGCACGTCGTCCGGGTGGCACACGATAAGGTTC
Organism: Pyrinomonadaceae bacterium; assembly: GCA_035263325.1. Lineage (GTDB taxonomy): Bacteria > Acidobacteriota > Blastocatellia > Pyrinomonadales > Pyrinomonadaceae > PSRF01. Next base: position 6,430 of record DATFRK010000699.1, read on the forward strand.
TGACTGCCTGCTTCAAGTACCGTCAACTTGTCAGCCCGCTCGTGCTCGAGCGCGCGCACCACGTCACCACGCGTGATGATGCCGACGAGCTTGTTCTCGTCATCCACAATGAAAGTGCCCTGGCGACGCGATAGCAACGGATCGCGTTGCGCCAATCGATCCGAGAGTTCAGTCACCTTCATGCTGGCGGCAATTATCGGTGGCCTGTCGTCCATCACTTCCGAAACGCGAAGTATAGCCAACGGATCTACACTGTACTCGCGCGAGATGTGATAACCGCGACGCGCCACTTTTTCAGTCAGGATAGAACGACGAAGCATGAGTACAGTTAGTGCATGGGCCGAGATGCAGGCGATCATTAGCGCCGGCAAGAGATTCAGGTCGTGCGTCAGCTCCAAAGTGAAGACCATCGCTGTCAATGGCGAGCGCATAGTTCCCGCCATGATGGCCGCCATGCTAATCGCCGCCCACAAGCCCACGTCACCGGTGGGCAGCCAGTGCGCTTCGAGTGCACCCAGCGCTCCGCCCATCATCAGCAACGGAGCAAGTACGCCGCCGGATGTTCCTGAGCCCAGGGAAATCGACCAGACAACAGCCTTCCCCATCAAGAGCCCTATCAATAGGGGACCGATCAGCTCACCACGCAGGATCTGGTGGATGGTATCGTAACCAACTCCCAGTACGCGGGGATCAAGCCAACCGCCCAGGCCAACAAATAGACCACCGATTGCCGGCCACCACATCCAGTGAAAGGGAAGTTTCTGGAATAGATCTTCGCAGCCGTAAACCAGCGCCGTTAAAGCTCCGGAAGCAAGCCCGGCGATCAGCCCGACGATCACAGCAGCCAGCAAAACCTCCGCGCCTAGTTCGGAATGCGTGGCGGTGGGAAAGATTGGACCATAACCCAGCAATGGCAGCCGTAGGACGTAAGCGACCGCCGCCGCCACCGCCACTGGAACAAATGACCTTGGCCGCCATTCAAAAAGCAATAACTCGACCGCCAGCAGTACAGCCGCCACCGGCGACGCAAAAATCGCTGCCATGCCACCGGCCGCACCGGCTACTAACAAACTCTTCCGCTCCGCGGTAGAGAGATGAAACATCTGCGCAAAGAGAGAGCCGATCGCTCCGCCTGTCATGATGATTGGACCTTCAGCTCCGAATGGTCCGCCGGTGCCGATGGAGATGGCTGATGAGAGCGGTTTCAGTACGGCAATCTTCGGCTCCATTTTGCTGCGGCCAAAAAGAATGGCCTCCAAAGCCTCCGGGATACCATGCCCGCGAATCTTTTCCGAGCCATAACGAGCCATGAGTCCGATCACCAGTCCACCCACGACCGGAATAAGAATGACCCAGGCACCAAGACGATTATTGGCGGGAGATAAAAAGGTCACCGACAGACGTCCGTAGAACATCAGGTTGGTGATAGCGGCAATTAACCAGACAAGGAATTTGGCGACAACCGCGCTTAACGCGCCGATGACAATAGCCATCAGCGACAAAACGAGTACGCGCTTATCACGCGTAAAGTCAGCGAGTCGATCTTCGACTCTTTCAACGGCAGTATTCATTTATATCTCCCTTTGCGAATAAATAGGCGGAGCTAAGCACAAAACAACATTATAGCGAAGCCGGCGAGATGTTTCAGGTGTGGTTAAAGAATCCCAGGCTGCTACTTACCAATAGGCAATCGGCAATCAACAATCCCTAATGACTCGGAGGGGTGGTAGGAAACGAGAGATGCAGAGCGCTGAGTATGCGGTCGCCGGCGTCTTCTCCAGCACGCTTCATTGAGTCTTCGCCGAGGACAGTGTTATTCGACCCGGGTATAGTTGGTCCGACCACGATTGGGCCCTTTCGTGTCGAACCCTGGTAAGTGCGACCAGTGGTAGCGACTTTTCCTGTGGTTGGTGCAAAGACAGTGTATTCGACGGCGAGATCACCGTAATTCGGGTTCGTCGTACTACTCATTGACTGGTTGGCCACTCTGAGAAGTATGACGTAAGTGGTTTTCTCGTCTTTGGCTTTCTTAATAGCATCCGAACGCGACATCTCCTGTTGCGCAACATCAACCATCGCAGATGAGCCGTGCTTAAGACTGTCGGCACAACCGATCAACGCGGCATCGTAATAAGAGATTGGGAACCCGGCAAATGTATCGCGTCGATCCATCGCCACAATAAAGCCTAAATCAGTTCTCTGCTGCGACTTGGGTTTTGCACCGGGAGTGGGCTCCGGAGTTGGCGTAGGAACGGGAGGAGCCGGTGCCGGGTTGCTTTGTCGCCGGCCTGATTGTGCCTGGGCGGCAAAGGCGAACAATGTCAGCAGCAGTGCTGCTAACAAAAAGCTTCTGGTTGTTTGATGAGCAATCAACTGACCATCTTTCTGTTGCGAGACACTTCGTAGGAAAGACCGGCTGTATTCTAGCACCGTCGCTGAGAATCAAAAGCCTGATTTGCTACACTGGACGGGCGCGCATCCCCGTCTGGTTACAAATGAAAACTCTCACCGCTCAATCGCTGGTAATTCGCCGAGTTCGCGATCAGGCCCGTGACACTCGTTCTCTCGATCTACTTCCGAAGGATGCGTTGGGAGCGCATGGCGTTTCCTTTGTTCCGGGACAAGTCGCGATCTTGCAGGTTCCCGGGCTTTCGCCGGCATACTTCGCTTTCGCCAGCGCTCCCGAGGACCCGGAATTGGAAGTGTTGGTGAAGCGGAAGGTCGGTGCCAGTAATGTGATTTATGACCTGCAGGAAGGCCAGGCAGTGGAGCTTGCGGGCATCGCCGGTCATGGGTTTTCGCTGTCCGAACAGAAGGGACGGGATCTGGTTTTCGTCGCGATGGGTACCGGCGTGGCTCCGTTGCGTTCTGCGTTGCGTCACGTATTGAAGCGCAAGGACGAATTTGGTCAACTGGTAGTGCTTTATGGCGCCCAGACCCCGGATCACTTTTGCTATCGGGACGAGACCGAAGGATGGGCGAATGCCGGTGTTGAGCTGCGCCAGGTGATTTCGCGTCCCGACGGCCACGATTGGTCAGGCCCGACCGGCTATGTGCAGTCTCTGTTGGATAATGTGCTGCCGAATTTGGTGTCTCCGGTGGCGTTGATTTGTGGCTCTTTGGAAATGATTGACCAAACGCGGGAGCGTCTGGGCAAAATGGGCTTCAAGCCGGAAGAGATATTGACGAACTATTGATAGATGCCACGGCCTTGCGCCGTGGTAGTTCACCTTCTTTGCTACACGTACGCGGTCGACCTTCGCAAAGATGCCACGGCCTTGCGCCGTGGAGTCTCACGATGGTTGCGTTGAGGCGGCGAAAACGTGAATCTCCATGGCACAAGGCCATGGCATCCTGAAATTTTCGGACTGGGTTTTGTAGCAGTAAACGTAAGTACCACGGCACAAGGCCGTGGCCTAGTTTTACTTGCTGAATGAGCGCTCATTCAGTATGATCGAGCACTTGAGTTTTCGGGGTTGCCAGGTCTTCGGCTCCTGAGCAACCTGCAAAAAGGGGAGAACGATGCGGATTGAAAAGGCGGCGGTGCTGGGAGCGGGAACAATGGGGGCGCAAATTGCCGCGCACCTGGCTAATGCAGGAGTACCAACACTGCTGCTCGACATCGCCCCACGCGAGTTGGCGCCTGAGGAGCAGGCGAAGGGATTGAAACTTGAAAGCCGCGAAGTGCGAAACCGGATCGCGCGGACTGGTCTCGAAAGCGCCAGGAAAACAAAGCCAGCAGCGTTCTTCACGCCCGAGACCGCTCCCCTCGTCACCATTGGCAACTTTGACGACGACCTCAGCAAGCTCAAAGATTGTGACCTGATCGTAGAAGCAGTGGTGGAGAACCTCGCGATCAAACGGTCCTTGTTTGAACGAGTCGAAGCTGTGCGCAAGCCAGGCTCAATCGTTGCCTCCAACACTAGCGGAATTCCGATTCATCTCCTGGCTGAAGGTCGCTCGGAAGACTTTCGCCAGCACTTCCTCGGGGTGCACTTCTTCAATCCACCTCGTTACCTCCACCTGGTGGAAATCATTCGCACTGAATGGACCAAACCGGAAGTGTCGTGCTTCATGTTTGGCTTCCTGGATCAACGATTGGGAAAAGGCGTCGTCCCCGCAAAAGATCGGCCCAACTTCATTGCCAATCGCATCGGTACTTTCGGCGCGCTCTTTACGATCAAGACTATGCTGGAAGACGGCTACACGATCGAAGAGGTGGACAAGATTACGGGTCCAGCCGTCGGTCGTCCTAAGAGCGCCACCTTCCGCACGTTCGATCTCGTTGGTCTCGATGTTTTCACGCACGTGATCAAGAACCTGTACGAGGCTCTGCCGGAAGACGAAGAGCGCGACATGTTCGTTGTGCCTGACGTGCTCAACAGGATGGTCGAGCGCGGTTTGTTGGGCGATAAAACTAAGAGTGGTTTCTACCAAAAACGTAAGGGTGAAGGAGACAAACGCGAAATCTGGGCGCTGGAAACAGCCACGCTCGAATATCGTCCTTCCGAAAAGGTCAAGCTGCCGTCACTCGACATGGCCAAGAACATCGAGGACGCGCCCGAGCGACTTAAAGCGCTGACGTGGGGCAAGGACCGCGTGGGTGCATTTCTGTGGAAGACACTATCACGCACATTTACTTATGCCGCCAACCGCATCCCCGAAATTGCGGATACGGTAGTTGAAGTTGATCGCGCGATGCGCTGGGGATTTGGTTGGGAGTTGGGCCCTTTTGCCGCCTGGGATGCAATCGGCGTTGAGAAGTCTGTCGCCCGCATGAAAGAAGAAGGGCAAAACGTCCCGGCCAATGTAGAACAGATGCTCTTGTCAGGCGCGAAGTCATTCTACAAGCAGGAAAATGGACAGGATTTCTATTTTGACTTCGCTGCTGGCAAATACCTGCCGCTCACGAATCCGCCTGGCGTCACAATCCTGAAATCTATCAAGGATCAAAAGGGTGTTATCAAGAAGAACTCGGGTGCATCGTTGATCGACCTTGGTGATGGGGTAGCGTGCCTGGAGTTTCATTCGAAGATGAACGCCATCGGTGGCGACACGTTGCAGATGTTGAAGTTTGCCCTTGGCGAAGTGGAAAAGAATTTCGTTGGCCTGGTAGTTGGTAACCAGGGCCCAAACTTCTGCGTGGGCGCGAACATCATGTTGATGCTGATGGAAGCGCAGGACGAAAACTGGGAAGAGCTCGACCTGATCGGGCGACTCTTCCAAAGCTCCGTCATGAGTTTGCGCTACTCCCCGAAGCCGGTAGTGGTGGCGCCATTTCAAATGGTGTTCGGCGGCGGCTGCGAAATGGTGTTGCATGCCGATCGAGTGCGGGCGAGTGCGGAAACCTATATTGGTTTGGTCGAAGTTGGTGTGGGAATCATTCCGGCAGGTTGTGGCACCAAGGAAATGTTGGTGCGAGCAATGGACTCAATTCCGACTGGTCTCAGTGATGCGGATCCATTTCCCTTTGTGAAGCGGGCCTTTGAGACCATTGCCCTGGCGAAGGTAGCGACATCTGCCGAGGAGGCCCGCTCAATGGGATTCCTTTCTGCAGACGACACCATCTCGATGAATGCCGATCGTTTGATTGAGGACGCAAAAAAGCAAGTGCTCGCCCTCGCTGCGAGTGGTTACGTCGCCCCGCAACAATGTACTGACATTCTGGCGTTAGGACTACCGGCTCTGGCAACTCTGAAACTTGGCATTCACCAGATGAAGCGTGCGGGATACATTTCCGATCATGATGCGGAAATCGGGGCGCGACTCGCACGAGTTTTGACCGGCGGCGATCTGAACCACCCGACCAGGGTTTCTGAGCAGTACTTACTGGATCTCGAGCGGGAAGCATTTCTGTCGTTGATTGGCATGCGCAAGACGCAAGAGCGGATGGCGCATATGTTGAAGACGGGCAAGCCGTTAAGGAATTAGGTCCAAAGTCTAATGTCCAGAGTCGAACGTCCTTGATGACCAAGACCTTGGACATTGACGTTGGACGTTAGACGAGGGGTTTTAAGACTATGAGAGACGCAGTAATCGTAGCAGCAGTTCGCACCGCAGTGGGCAAGGCTCCCAAAGGCACACTCAGGACCACGCGTCCTGACGACATGGGCGCTGCGGTGATCAAGGAAGCAATCAATCGCGTGCCTGGTTTGCAAGGCGCAGACATCGAAGACGTGATCATCGGTTGCGCCATGCCGGAAGCGGAGCAGGGCATGAACGTCGCGCGCGCAGCCGCGATTCGCGCCGGGTTGCCGGTGGAAACGAGTGCGATGACCATCAATCGTTTTTGCTCGTCGGGCCTGCAGTCGATTGCGATGGCTGCGGATCGCATCAAGAGTGGCGGGGCGGAAGTGATCGTGGCCGGTGGGTTGGAAACAATGTCGATGATTCCAATGGGCGGTCATATTATTCGCCCCAACCCTTACCTGGTTGAACACTATCCGGATTTCTATCTGAGCATGGGGCTGGCGACCGAGAACGTAGCCAGAAAATATGAAGTGACTCGCGCAGAGCAGGACGCATTTGCGTTGCGTTCACATCAGCGCGCGGCAGCGGCCCTGGATGCTGACAAATTTAAAGATGAAACCGTGCCGCTGAATGTAGTCTTAGAGGATCTGGACGAAAATGGAAAGAGGCAGCGACGCGAAGTTGTGTTCGATCGTGATGAAGGCGTGCGGCGCGACACCAGTGCCGAAGGGCTGGCCAAGCTCAAAGCGGCGTTTCATGTGAAAGGAACGATCACCGCCGGCAATGCCTCGCAAATGTCTGACGGCGCAGCGGCCGCAATCGTGATGTCTGACGCTCGCGCGAAGGATCTCGGGGTGAAACCGCTGGCGAGGTTTGTAGCCTACGCCACCGCCGGTTGCCCACCGGAGGAGATGGGAATTGGGCCAGTATTCGCGATTCCGAAGGTCTTGAAACTTGCTGGTCTCACGCTGGCAGACATCGATGTGATTGAGTTGAACGAGGCGTTTGCGGCCCAATCGTTAGCAGTGATCAAGACTCTCGGTCTCGATCCGGAGAGAGTAAACGTCAACGGTGGGGCTATTGCGTTGGGCCATCCTTTGGGTTGCACCGGCGCAAAACTGACCGCGAGTATCTTGCGTGAACTCGAGCGGCGGAATGGCCGCTATGGAATGGTGACGATGTGCGTGGGCGGTGGCATGGGTGCTGCCGGAATTTTAGAAAGACTATGACGGAGTCCGAAGTTCTTATTTGGAGGAGTAACAAATGTCAGCCGTAGCAGAAGAGAAAAAGTTGATTAAGGGTGGCGCATTCCTGATCGAAGAGCGCACCAGCGACGAGATCTTCACGCCTGAAGATTTTACCGAAGAGCACCGCATGATCGCGGAGACTACCCGCCAGTTTGTCGACAACGAAGTCAGTCCCCACATTGACGAGTTGGAGAAGCACGACTGGAAGTTGGCGCGTGATCTGGTAAAGAGTGCGGCTGACCTCGGCTTGATTGGGGCAAACATCCCGGAAGAGTACGGTGGACTGGGACTGGACCAAACCAGCGGCGCGTTGATCGGCGAGAACATCGGTCGCTCCGCTTCGTTTGCCACCACCCTCGGCGCGGAGAGCGGGATTGGTTTGTTGCCCATCATCTATTTTGCCACTGATGCGGCCAAGAAGAAGTACCTTCCCAGGATTGCCACCGGGGAATTGATTACTGCCTATGCCCTGACTGAAGCTGGCTCAGGCTCGGACGCGATGGCTGCGAAGGCGACGGCGAAACTGAGCCCGGATGGTAAGGAGTACATCCTCAACGGCGAGAAAATGTGGATCACCAATGGTGGTTTCGCCGACATCTTTATCGTCTTTGCCAAAGTCGACGGCGACAAGTTCTCGGCTTTCATCGTGGAACGTCAGCCAGGACTAACTTCCGGTGCCGAAGAGCATAAGATGGGTATCAAGGGTTCGAGCACCACGGCGCTGGTCCTGTCTGATGTGCACACCCCGGTAGAGAACCTGCTTGGCGAAGTCGGTAAGGGGCACAAGATTGCTTTCAACATTCTGAACATTGGTCGCTTCAAACTGGGAGCGATGTGTATCGGCGGGATGAAGTTGATGGTCCATGAGTCGGTGCGTTATGCCAATGAGCGCCATCAGTTTGGTAAGTCGATTTCGTCGTTCGGGGCGATCAAGGCCAAGTTGGCGGAGCAGTCGATTCGCACCTGGGTGGGCGAGTCGATGATCTATCGCACCTTGGGCTTAATCGAAACCGGCGTCGGCGCCGTCGACGCGAAAGATATGGACGCCCGCTTACGCGCGATTGAAGAGTATGCGGCAGAGTGTTCGATTATTAAGGTGGCGCTTTCGGAATACTGCAACTTTGTGTCGGACGAGATGGTCCAGATCTTCGGTGGTTATGGTTACTCCGCCGACTACCCGGCTGAGCGCGCTTATCGGGATTCGCGCATCAATCGCATCTTCGAAGGCACAAATGAGATCAACCGCATGTTGATCCCGGGTCGCCTGATGAAGAGCGCGATGAGTGGTAACTTGCCGTTACTGAAGGCGGCGCAGTCACTGATGGATGAAGTGTTGTCACCACAGCTGTCCGGCTTCGAGGAAGACGAAAGCCTGCTGGCAGCGGAGCAAAAACTGACCCAGAACGCCAAGAAAGTGGCGTTGATGACCCTGGGCACCGCGGCGCAGAAGTACATGATGAAACTCGGCGAGCAGCAGGAAATTCTGATGGGCATCGCTGACATCATCATGGACACGTTTGCGATGGAGTCGGCGATACTGCGAGCGCGCAAGTTAGCAAGCGCGCAAGGTGAAGCGGCGGCCGCGCGTTATGTCGACATGACGCAGGTCTTCTGTAACGACGCCGTGGGCAGAATTGAGACGCAGGCGAAACACACGTTGGCAGGGATGTCGGAGGGCGATGAGTTGCGCACCTTGCTGGCGGCGCTGCGGCGTTTCACGAAGTTGCAGCCGCTGAACACGATTGCCGCGCGCCAGCGAATTGCGGATGACCTGATCAAAGCGAATAAATGGATTTATTGAGCTTGGATTTGTGCTTTGTGATTTGAATAGGGCCTATAAGTCGTATAGGTCCTATTTTGCTACCACCCACTGACTCGATCTAATTTGGCGCTCGCGATCAAAAACTCCTCCATGCGCATCATTCCC
>DATFRK010000700.1:0-2629 GCA_035263325.1 Pyrinomonadaceae bacterium
CTTCTTGAGCCTGCGAAGCAGGCGAGAACATAGAGCCTGGGGCGCCAACCCCAGGAACGTCACGCGAGATTAGGAGCCCGTGAAACGGGCGACAGTGTTTTGTTCATTCGGCTTTCGCCCGCTCGCGGGCTCCCATTCAAAACTGTATCTTTCCCTGGGGCTGGCGCCCCAGAAACTATGAAGCCGGGTCTCCCAAAGTCGATTTGAAAGTTGGACAATGTCACAACCATGAACGAGTTTGGCCTTTGCAGGTTGACTCAAAATCTGACTTTAAAGGAGTACCCGGTGATGAAGATCTTGGCATTGGATTTAGGAAAATACAAGACGGTGGGCTGTGATTACGAGAGCGCCAGTGGGGTACATCAGTTTAAGCGAGGTTTCACCACACCGGCAGGCTTGACCCGCATGGTGCAGGAAGCAAAACCTGATCGGGTGGTGATCGAGATTTGCTCCATCGCAGGCTGGGTGTGTGATCTGATGTGGGAAATGGGTGTCGAAGTGCAAGTAGCAAACACCAGTGACGACGCTTGGCGTTGGCGCAAGGTAAAGCAGAAGGATGATCGACGCGATGCACTGAAGGCAGCGCGGCTCTCCGCAGTCAATCAGATACGCGAAGTATATATACCGCGCCGCGAAGTGCGGCAATGGCGGGCTTTGATCACTTATCGGCAACAACTGGTGCGGCGGCGCACCAAGATTAAGAATCACATTCGCGATCTGTTGTTGCGCGAAGGCCAGCTTTTAGGGCGCGGCAGCAGTTGTTGGAGCCAGGAGGGCCTAAAAAAGCTGGAGCAGCAGGCACAGCCCTTCAGCGAGTGTGGGCCGACGGAGTTATGGCGTGGAGAATTGCAACTCGAACTGGAGCAGCTGAGAGAGATTCAGCGTCAGGCGGCCGTGGTCACGGGGCAGTTGAATAAGATGGGAGCCGGTGATGCGCGGGTGCGACTGTTGCGTACCATGCCAGGAGTGGGACCAAGATTAGCGGAAGCGATCGTAGCGTTGTTGGACCAGCCGCAACGGTTCCGTAAAGCCAGTCAAGTAAGTGGCTATATTGGGATGGTGCCTAAAGCGCTGGACTCCGGGGAAACGGAACGACGTGGCCACATCACGCGGCAAGGCAGTCGGCTGGTACGTTCCTTATTGGTGGAAGTGGCGTGGGCGGGGCTACGCCACAATGCCTGGGTGCGCCAAACCTATCAACGCTTGAGTGGCGGCAAGAAGGCACGTAAGAAGATCGCGATTGTGGCGGTGGGCCGGAAGCTGCTGGTGAGATGTTGGGCCATGTTGCGCGATAACCGCGCTTGGGATTGGCAACCGCAAATTACCTGAGGCAGAACGAGTAATCGCGGAAGTGAGGACCAGGGGGAAACGTTAACCCAACTAACTCTGAGGTCGGGTCAGACTCGAGTGGGACAAGAGCAAGGTCGGAGACAGATTGAGATGACGAGAAACTCGTGGGAACCCTGAGAGCAAAACTCGTAGCCCAGAATGAGACTCGTCGCACCGTTGAATGAGACCACAAGTGATAGCTACGTTGTTAGCGAACTGTGGAAACTCGAATAGAAGGGTGAACCAATCAGTTCTCGAATTCCTCTTGACACGACCCGGCTTCATAGAAGGGTTCGAACTAGTGAGAACCCTTTCAGGGTTGATTTGGAAAATTTAAATGACGTACCCAGGGTTGTCGCTGCGCAGCTTTGATGTTATGAAGCAAGCGCCTCCCGCCTTGAGTAAACTCAGGGCTGTCTTTGACAAGAGACTGAAAGGAGGCGCTATGAACACAATATATATTGGCGTTGACTTTCATGCACGACAACAGACGATTTGTTATTTGACAACTGAAACAGGTGAACTCGTCACGGCTGCACTTAAGCACGAACCCAAAACGGCGGTGCGCACTTTCTACGAGCAATTCAGCGGTCAGGTGATCGTCGGGCTGGAAGCCAGCGGTTACAGTCCCTGGTTCGAGCGACTGCTCGAAGAAATAGGTCACCAAGTCTGGCTCGGCGATGCCACCGAGATCCGGCGCCGGGCTCGCTGGCGACAGAAGAACGATCGCCGCGATGCCGAACTCATTTTGGATTTAATGCTCCATGATGAGTTTCCGCGCTTGCACCGACCGTCGCTGCAGAGCCGCGAAGTAATGCGTATGCTGCGCTACCGGCAGAAGCTGATCAAGATGCGCACCATGAGCAAAAACAGTCTGCAGTCCTTAGCGCTGCAATCCGGGATAGCCAGGCGTAGCCGTTTGTTTACCCGCGAAGGCAAAGCTGAATTCAATGCCGCAGTGATGTCACCGGCGATGGAGTGGCAGCGAGCACATTGGTGGCAACTGCTGGAGCCACTCAATCAACAAGTGGGGGAGGCGATGACTTGGTTAAAGGCTGCCAGCCAAAACGATGTTTCGATTGCGCGGCTCCGCACTCACCCAGGCATCGGGTTGCTCACTTCCCTGTGTCTGGTGCACACCCTGCAGCCGGTGGCGCGCTTTCGCAACACGCGCAAGGTGGCCGCCTATGCCGGCTTCGATCCCATGGAACGCTCTTCCGCGGAGCGCAAACACTTCCTTGGGATTAGCAAAGCGGGTTCACGCGTGCTGCGTTACCTGCTGGTTGAAGCAGCCCACATC
>DATFRK010000701.1:0-3861 GCA_035263325.1 Pyrinomonadaceae bacterium
CTTGTCTGTGCCGTGTGGATCGGCTTCGATGACAACCAGCAGCTGGGACTGACCGGGGCTGAAGCGGCATTGCCGGCCTGGATTGATTTCATGAAGGCAGCAGTAGCCGTGCGGCCGAGCCTGGGTGGCCCCAAATTTCCGAAGCCGGCGGACATACTGACGGTGAAGATCGATCCGGAGACTGGGGCGCTTGCTGGTCCAAACTGTCCCTCATCTGTGCTGGTGAGCGTCTCGTACAGTTTTGCGCCGGCGATAGAGTGTTTGAAACATGCACCAGTTGAACCCGCAGTCTATGAAGCGGCGCTGAGTGAGATTGATCAAACAGGTAATGAAAGTCTTAGTGCGAACGATCAGTCGTTGAATGAACAACGATCCCCACCTGAGTCGGAAAAGTCATTACCAGGTTCGCTGGACGATGGTCAGGCGCCTGCGCAACGGGGAACTCCCGCGCGTGAAACACAACGGCGAACGGAGCCGGCCGTGAACCCGGATGAGCGACCGGCGCTGGTAACCGCTCCCACCATCCATCCCAAGTAAAGCGGTGAATGCGATAGCAGCCCGCGTTGCGGGCTAGCAAAATATTTTGCGCTTCTTCCTAGGGTTCCGCTCGTCAACGCTCGCTCCACCCCAGACTTTATGCTCTCACCTGCTTCGCAGTCTCGAAGAACCTCGCGGCTAACTCACGCTTTGTCCTCTGCGTTCTAAAAAAGTGTGGACCTCGTCGAAGCTAACGTTGATCCACATCGACTACCAAGCTATCATCCTCACGCGTAACAGGCCGCATCCCGTCCGCGGAAAGGGCTGAGCCCACCTGACTTCTCTTTCTACAATTTCGATCTTCTTTTGGTTCGTCTTGCGGACACGAACAGCAACGAAAGGAGATCAACATGTCTGACTCACCAACACGTCTACCCGAGCGTCCCTCGCTCGAACAACTTCGCAAACAAGCCAAGGAATTACTCCAACTAGTTCGCAACGGCGACAGTTCTGCTCTTCGCCGTTTGCACACTTACAAGCCTGACGTTGCCGAACCTATCCTGACCGACGCCCAGTACGTCCTCGCGCGTGAACACGGCTTCGACAGTTGGCCCAAACTCGTTCATTACGTCTACGCCGCACAGCCTGCCGACCTGCAACCCCACCTGCAAATCGCCGCCGACCTGGTCGCCGCTTACAACGCCGCTGACCCGGACGCGGTTAATCGTCTCAACGACCGGTTTCATAGTTCACTGGACCTTGAGCAGATTCGGCAGTTCATTCGCGATCGACTATTCAATCTGCCCGCTGCCGAGCAACGCATCAGCAACTTCACCTTACTTGATGCTCAACTCCTCGTCGCCCAGCTCTACGGCTTCCGCGACTGGCAGGAGTTGGTTCGGTGGAGTAACGCTCCCGCCATCGATCCGCGCTCCGCTCCTGTTGTCTTGAGCACCAGGCCGCCGTTCTATCGCATTGATTGGACCACCAACAGCATCGAACCACGGCAACCGATGTCCACGAAGGATTGGGAGAGCCTTTGTGAGGTAATCAAAGAGTTGGGCTTGACAACGGTCAATTCAGCCAATCTAGTCGGCGACGACGACCTGGCAATGATTTCCAAACTCGATCAAATAACTTCGCTAAACCTCGATGGTTCAAAGCACCTCACTGACAAAGGCCTGGCGTATCTCGCGCGCATGCCGCAACTTCGCAAGCTGATCGTGGGAGGGCGCATCACTGACCGCGGACTTGAGGTACTGCAACACCTGCGAGAACTCCGCGTCTTCGAAATGTTCTGGCAGGGTGCTGTTACCGACAAAGGCATTGCAAATCTGCGGTACTGCGATCTACTCGAGTCAGTTGATCTGCTGGGCAGCAATGTGGGTGACGGCGCCATCGCCGCACTGGTAGGCAAACCAAACCTGAGTCGCTTCAAGACGGGAAAGAACGTCACTGACGATGGGCTGAGACTGCTGCATCAATTCCCGGCGTTCAAGTCGTGGGCAGGAGGAGACCTCAACTACGGTTTGATGTCTTTCAGCGGCGAGCCTACCAACCTCTTGATCGATGGTCCATTTACGGGTAACGGACTTGCTTCGCTACGCGGACTCGAGGGAGTTTTTGGTTTGAGTTTTTTCTGGCACACGACGCGTTTACGAGGCGCCGACCTCCATAGTCTCGATGGCCTGTCCAACCTGGGTTACCTCGGTTGTCAGGGAGAACTGTGCAACGACGACGCGATGCGACACATCGGGGCGAATCCAAATCTACGCATGCTGATGGGCCAGGGCACAGTAGCAACGGAAGAGGGGTTTAGGGGTCTTAGTCGTTCACAGACGATTGAATACTTCTGGGGCCGGGAGTGTCCCAACCTCAACGGACCAGGCTTCGCTGCCCTCGCCAGGATGCCGGCGTTGAAGGGATTGGCGGTGAGTTGCAAATTTGTCGACGACGCCGGCCTGGCTTCGTTGGCTGATTTTCCAGCGTTGAAAGAACTGATGCCGATGGACGTTACTGACGATCGGTTTCGCTACGTCGGCGACTGCCGTCAACTCGAGTCGCTGATTCTGATGTATTGCCGCGACACCGGAGACGTTGCGACTGGTCACCTCAGCGGTTTGCCAAACGTCAAGAAGTATCACGCTGGCTACACTCTTATGACAGATCGCAGCCTGGAAATGTTGGGTCGGATGACTTCGCTCGAGGAACTCTCGTTCGAAGGGTGCAAATGGATCACGGATGCCGGTATTCCTCACTTGACCACCCTGCCGCGTCTCCGGGAAATCTCCATCGGCGGCTGCCCGAAAGTGAGTCGCGCTGGTGTGAGAGGTTTCAGCGCCAACGTTGCCGTTAACTACGACACCCGCTAATGGCCATCCACAGATTGCGCAGATCGCAAATCAAGCGAACTCATTAGTGAAGAAATCTGCGCAATCTGCGTAATCTGAATAATCTGCGTAATCTGTGGATGGATTTCACAATCTTTCACCTAATTTCAGGTGGTTATTAAGGACACCTCTGCCAAGCACAGAAGACAATAAGCACCGAGAAACCAAGCCCGAAGGAAGACAAAAGGTGCGCAAACAGCTTACCGCCAGAAAACCTCTCTCGCTCCTTCTCGACGAGATGAGCGGCGACCATCGCCTGAGACGTGTGCTCGGTCCTGTGCAGTTGACCAGTCTCGGCGTAGGCGCGGTGATCGGCACTGGCATTTTTGTTTTGACCGGTGTCGCCGCCCATGATCGCAGTGGCCCGGCCATGATTCTTTCTTTTGCGGTGGCCGGTTTCGCCTGCGCGTTGGCGGCGTTGTGCTACGCCGAGTTTGCTTCCATGGCTCCGGTTGCCGGCTCAGCCTACACTTACGCCTATGCAACCCTGGGCGAGTTGCTAGCCTGGATCATTGGTTGGGACCTGATCATCGAATACGCAGTGTCAGCCGCAGCGGTCGCGCACGGAGCGTCTCACTATTTCCAGGACGTCTTGAACATTCTCCATGTAAACATTCCTCAAGGGCTGACCGACGCTCCATTTGACTACAACCCTGCGCTCGGGCAACTCGTCGGGACGGGAAAGGTCCTCGATTTGCCCGCCATGGTCATCATCTCGCTGGTCACTGTGGTGCTGGTTATCGGCATCAGAGAAAGCGCCACCTTCAATGCTGCAATGGTGATTCTGAAGGTGGCGATCGTGATCTTTATCATTGTCGTCGGCGCGTTCTACGTAAACCCGGCCAACTGGCATCCGTTCGCACCATTCGGTTACACCGGCATCAACTTCTTCGGTAAGACATTACTCGGTCAGGCTGACGCGGGCGGCCAGCCATTGGGAATGCTCGCCGGCGCGGGAATTATCTTCTTCGCCTACATCGGTTTTGATTCTGTT
>DATFRK010000702.1:0-3507 GCA_035263325.1 Pyrinomonadaceae bacterium
CAGGCACCGGTTTCATGCCCACATGATCGCCGCCGAACTCGGCAAACCGAGGGTTTCCCAGCGCACCATGCCGTTAAGCGTGAACTACCCAGTCTCGATCAGCCACACGATCCAGATCGAACTGGGAACCAAGTTAGATGTGGTGCCGGAAGTGGGTTCAATTGCGGATGATGCCCTGCGCTTCGATTACAACTTGACGCAAAACGGGAACATAGTAACTCTACGCTATCAACTCAAGACGTTTGCTGGGTTGGTTGCTGTCGACAAAGTGCAAAACCACCTGGCAATCCTCGACAAGGCCCAGGAATTTGCCGGCCTGACAATCTCCCAGCCGCGCTATGGAATCGGCACGGCAAGACGAGACGCGGGCCTTGGCTCTGGCGCAGGTCTCATTGCCGGACTAATCGTAGGTGTTCCGGTTGTGTTCATCTCTGTTGCGGCGGTGCGCTATCGCCGGCGTAAGAGGCGATTGCTTGATTTTCAAAGAAGAGCTCCCGCTCGCCTGGGAACGACGAGGGATACCGCGATGACCGTTTCCAGTGAGGCGGAAATAGAATCGGCGCTGCTAAAATTCAAATGCGATTGTGGCCACAATCCTTATCGAACTCAGTCAACAAGTTGGGAACGTTTCATCTACGATGGCGACCGATTTGTCGGTGTCAGGTGTTTGTGTGAAGCGTGCCGGCGGAATAACGACCTCTACGTAAGGATCAAAGCCCCACTCTCAGCCACGACGGATCTAGCTACAGTAGACTGACCCCGAGCTGTTTCGCCAAACCCTCGCCACCCCAACCCATCACCACATCGTGGTTCCAGTTAAAGAACGGTCGGGCGACGGGAGCCAGCAAGTTCATCCACGCTTTGGTGGTTTGAACTTGCCAATCGTAACGAGCAGTGGTTACTCCCGCATTGTGGGAAAGTGTCCAGCGACCAAATCCTTGCAATTCGCCGATGGCCCGACCTTCGATCAAAGAAATCGGCTCAACCCGAGTTGTTTCCATTTCGAAGATGAGGCGATAGGGTAGCTTGCTTTTCCAGGTGTAGCGGAAAAGGGCGCCGACACTGTTGCGGTCGCCGTCTCTAAGTTTTTCGACTTTTTCCACCCCGCGCCACCAATTGGGCCATTTATCTGAATTGAGAATGAGGTCCCAGACTTCTTGTTGTGGTGAAGGTACGCGCCAGATGGTGACGAAGTTGTAATCTGCCATGGGAGTGTTGTGTGTTGGGAGTTGTATTCAGTAACGGTAAGGCAGGCTCGAATCATTGGTCATATATCATTGGACATTTCTCATTTATCATTTTCGCTTGCCTCAATATTCGCCTGGGCTCAATAACAGACCAACCCTGGGCCGCAAACCAAAAGACCAATGACCAAATGAGAAATTTAAAATGATATATGACCAATGATTCGAGCGCTGCGGCCTCCGGACAAACTAGTCGGCCATGTGCAGTGCTTTGCCGACTGAAGGGTCGCGGCGGACGCGCCAAATTTTGGAATCGAGGTAATAGTGGATGAACGCATAACCCCACAGGAACGAGATGCCCAGTTGAGTGTAGAAAGCGTAATCGGTCGGGAGCGCTCCCGCGTCGCGCAGACTTAGATAGCCGAGCAGTTGGCGTGGTCCCTGGTAGATGATGCCGAACAAAATACCGAATCCGATGTAGTTAATTAGACGACGGCTGATCAACGCCGCTACCCCGTACTTTTGTTGCACCGCAACACCAGCCTTGCTTGTTTGCTGGTACTTCTGGTTATGGAACCAAATCAGCCGCTGGTATTGCAGGTTATGATAGATGGTGAGAATCGCTACGATCGCGATCGGCTTGTGAGGCATCGGCGTCAGTAAGACAATCCAGTGCATTGGGATGGCTGCGCCTAGCAGTAAGTACTTTGGGATATTGAGTGGTTCACCAGTAATCGCCCGTTGAATTTGCCGACCAAGCCACAGCACCGCCAGCACAATGGTGCCGGCGAGCAAAAGAGTGGCGAAACCGTTCACACCGCCATGCAAGACACTCGGGACGCGGGCCATGGCCTCCGGATCGCCGGCGATAAAGGCCACAAAGGGATAATTGAAAGCGAACAGCAGAAATAGTCGATCAAGCGCATTATCCAGCCCAGCGAGATCGCCGTTCTTCTTTTTGTAGAGCACCATGAAACCATAGTGCTGTTTGACGAGGTGGTAATAAGCCCACAACGCCGCGACAAAGAAGAAGACAAACCCCGCACCGGAGAGCACGAGGATTGGACCGATAGCGAAGAACAGCAACGAACCCCACAGCAGCCTGCCGCGAGTGGCGCGTTCAGTCTTGTCAAAGTAGGTACGCGAGAAGGTGCCGAAGACGTGTGGTGCGTCAATCAGAATGGCCCAAGCCGCGGCCATGGCTATTAATGGCAACCAACCCTTAACGTAGAGAAACAACAGCGCGTAACTGGAGAGTACCGACCCGATAAACCACACGAGATCGTCGCGAGCACTGATGATCCAGCGCAGTGAAATGGCCTTCGCGATCGGCCTGTCGATAGTGTCTAAGGTGGCGGCCATGATTGTCTTGCGGTGACCGGCATTCTATCATCCACTAGCGTATCGGTATAAACTCCGGCTGCTGAGCTTTTTTGAAAGCCGCAGCATTTGTCTTCCCCCGGGTCTTCTTAACGTCTCCCTCGCCTGAGGATGGTGACCGTGCCTGACAAACCTACCAGACACCTTTTTCAATCGCACCCGTGGCACGGTGTGTCGCCGGGCAGTAGAACGCCCGAGTGGCTAAACGCCTACATTGAGATAGTGCCCACGGACGCAGTCAAGTATGAGTTGGACAAGGGGTCGGGACACCTGCGCATTGATCGCCCACAACGATTCTCCTCGATGTGTCCCTCGCTTTATGGGTTCATTCCGCAAACGTTTTGTGGTCCTGAAGTAGCAGCGCTTTGTGCCGAACGCACGGGCCTGGAAGGTATTGAGGGCGATCACGATCCGATGGATATTTGTGTGCTTTCGGAAAAGACTTTTGGCCACGGGAGTTTCTTCTTGAGTGCGAAACCCATCGGCGGTTTACGGATGATCGATGGTAACCAGGCTGACGACAAGATTATTGCCGTACTCGAATCTGATCTTGCCTACGGTCAGATCGACACCGTGCGTGATGTGCCGCGAGGATTAATCGACCGTTTGGAGCACTACTTTCTCAGTTACAAACAGTTTCCCGGCGCTAAGCCCAAGAAAGTTGAAATTGCGGACGTTTACGATCGCGTGGAGGCGTTAGATGTGATCAGTAGAAGCCTGCGCGACTATCAGACCGAGTTTTGCCTTGAGGACTAACCGCCGGAGTCGAGGAGCCTCCGGAACGCTTTCGCCGTTTCCCCGGAAAGCGAAAATCTAGAACCTGCAATCCCTGGTCTTTTCTTCGATCCCACAACGCGGACAGCTCAAACCGTGGTGCTCTTCATCAATCCAGGTGGCGAGCGCCAGCGATACCGGCTTTCGTTCTCCACTGTGATGAATCTCG
>DATFRK010000703.1:0-2595 GCA_035263325.1 Pyrinomonadaceae bacterium
CGGCGTCGATAAAAGCAAAATCAAAAGTTTCTTCCTGGCCACCATTGAGCAATTCGTCTAACGTTTCCACAGCCGGACGGAGTCGTAGATCGATCTTCTTGTCAACGCCGGCTTCTTTCCAGTAGCGACGGGCGATGGCAGTGTATTCCTCGTTCACGTCGCAGGCGACGATCTGCCCGTCTCCCGGCAAGCCGAGTGCAACCCAGAGAGCGCTGTAGCCCGTGAACACCCCAACCTCGATTGTTTTCCGGGCGCGCAATAATTGGACCAGCAGCTGCAGGAACTGGCCTTGATCGGGTCCGATTTGCATTTGGGCGTGCGGCTGCTTTTTGGTTTCCTCGCGCAGGCGACGGGCCACTTCCGGCTCGCGCACTGAAACGTCGAGAAGATAGTGATAGCTGCGTTCGTCGAACGCGAATTGTCGTGCCATTGATAGCTCCTATGCTGGAATGGGATATTGTAGGTGGGTAACGATGGGAAAACGCAAGTGCCGCCGCATTGGCCTAGCATTGCTTGTGCAGTTGTGGACACAGTCAGTACCATCTCGGGCTAGCGGCTGGGCCCTCTGATTTTCGATTTTCAATTGCCGATTTTCGATTGGTCTTAACATAACGTCAATCGGCAATCTGGCTGTGCGCTGGTGGAGTTGAATGAACGGTGGGAGTCTTACTGATGGAGGGCCGGGAACATTGGTAAGGAGCACTTGCTGTCTGGCCGGAAGGGGCGAAGGGTGAAACGAAAACTTTCCCAAAAGATGACCTTAACTGAGTTTGATAATGGTTACTGGTATGCGACTGAGCTCAAGCAATTCGCCAAAACCATTGGCCTCCTCGCGGCCAACCAGCTGAGAAAAGACGAACTCGAGAAGGCGATTCGTCGTTTCTTACAAACGGGAAAGGTTGCCAGCCCGACGCAAAGAAGTCTCGCCAAAACAGGAATCAAAGATTTGGAGCGAGGACTGCGATTAGAACTGCCAGTGGTTCACTACACGAGCAATAAGGAAACCAAGGACTTCATCGTCAGGGAAGCATTGAAGATTGATCCTACCCTGGGTCGCAAATCCGGAGCGCGCTACCGGCTCAATCGTTGGCGTGAAGAGATGCTCACGCAGGGCAAACAGATAACGTACGGCGACCTGGTCCAACAATATGTGAAGTTGAACCAGGGAAAAGAATCATTTCCTAAAATCCCCTACGCGTGCTACGTCAATTTCCTGAGCGATTTCTTAGCCAATGAGCCGGGTGTTACTAGGGAGCAAGCGATTCTTGCTTGGAAAAAGTTAAAGAAACTGGATACCCCCAAAGATTATCGTTCCTGGGTTCGGTTTCATAAGGTCAAACAGAAATGAAATGCGCCGACCGAGAATAGCGCGGTCAGGAAGGGGGTAAGCGGCTTGCGACTCAACCATTCTGATTTCTGAGCGCATCCCCGCTGCTCTTCCTGTTTGAAGCTTTTGAACTAATCAGTAGTGCCGCGATGCTTTCAAATTGAGACTTGTGATTGGCGAGAACAGCGGGGGTGCGCTCAGAAGTCCGAAGCGTGAGTTGAAGAGGCAAAATCGCTTACCCCCTTCCTGACTGCGCAATTCTTGGGACTTGAGTGAAGAGGCTAGGTTCACAGACGGAGAGGGCACTATGGCTCGGTACGAAGAGATTTTACAAACTTCATTTAGCGTACTTTTGGTTGATTGGATCAGTACGCAAGTTCCGCGCACTCTTTTGGAATCGGGCTTTCTCGTTTTTGGGTCTTCGCCGGGTGGGTATTCGCAAGCCGAGTTGTTAAACGAGGCGCCGGACAGTGAGTACTTGTCTGTCTTTCCACCTGAAGACCAACAACCTGGTTTTCTAGTCTTCCGCCGCCTGGCGACAGCACCGTCAGCCGTCGATATTGTCTACGCCTACCGTCCGGCGGAGGAATTGGAGAAAATAATCACGACGGTGGTGTCTGCAGTTGGTGCAAAGACGCTCTGGTTGCAGCCACCAGTTAGCTCAGACGAAGCCCGTCAGCAGGTCGAAGCGCAAGGGAAATCATTTGTTGAGGGAATCGACATCGTTGAGGCGGTAAAGCGCCTCGGGATTCGTAAGCATTAACCTGTTGCGGCCGCAGACAACTCTCTGCGCGTTCTTCGCGTCTCTGCGGTAGAGGACCGTTAAGACACAGTTTTTCACCGCAGTCGAAGAAACGCAGCGGTTGCGCAGAGAAAAGCTTTGGTGACAGTTGAGGAGGTGTGGTCAATGCGCAAGAAATATGTGGCCTTTTGTATGGTGCTACTCGGGCTGATGGGAGGGAGCCTGTGGTCCATCACCTCGTATTCGCAGAAGAGTGTCGTCGCTGGCCTGACGGTGCGAGACGATGAAGGATCTGGAACTGAATTAGTTGCCGGCTATCGACAGTGGACGCGCGTGAATCCCGTCCCCGTGGTCCAGGCGTCACGGATCTCGCTCCAGTGTGCTGCGCCAACAACTCAACAAAGGCAACTGGAATCTGTGAATCCTCATGCGAATAAGTTCATCACCGTGTACGTCAACGACATTGGCCGCCACGCAATGATGAATGAGAAGTTGCCACGGTTCCCGTTGGGCTCCGTTATTGTTA
>DATFRK010000704.1:0-14422 GCA_035263325.1 Pyrinomonadaceae bacterium
ATAACGTTCGGAAGATTCACTGTCAGGTGAAACGGAGCCGTATCCGCTCCCCTGGTTGAGAAACGGGTATTTGCTACCGGGTACCAGGATGACAACGGTAAGAACTGAGTCCCGATGGGACTGATAGCGGCCAGCCCGGTATTACTCTCGACAGGCAGCATGTAATTCAATACCAGGCTCACGGATGAGTTGGGCGGCACGATCGAAGGCAGTGACACTTCGATTTGACTGAGATCCGCTCCCCGACTTTCAGGTCTGACGCGAAAGGTCGCCGTCGCACCGCCGACAGTTACCTGTTTCACTGAAGCTTTTGCATTGAGGCGCACGGTAAGCGTGCGACCGGGACTTCGACCTATGTTCGTCGCGTTGATGGTGGCGGTCGCATTCAAAGTTCGCTCTGGCTGCTGAATATTTGCACCGATTTCGAAGCTGGTGACACGCCAAATAACGATGACCGGCCCATCAGTCTGGGCCAGGGCAACCGGCCAACAACAAATCATTAACGAGAAGAGGACGATCGAGGTCAGAAGCGATTTCATAGGCAAGCAATAGTCCGCCAATCAATAACAGAATCGCAATTTCGGTTTAGTCGGAAAGTATCAACTAGAGCGCTTTACCAGGCTGTGAACGTCACGCAACACGTGCAATAAGCCCTGGAGCCGATCAAGCGGCAAGGCGTTTGGTCCATCGGAGAGTGCTCTCTCCGGGCACTCATGAACCTCCATAAAAACTGCGTCGACGCCACAAGCCACACCCGCCCGCGCGAGCGGTTCGATGTATTCGGGTTGGCCTCCAGTTGCATGACCCAACCCGCCGGGTAGCTGCAATGAATGAGTGACATCAAACACTACCGGCACGCCAAACGAGCGCATGATCGGAAATGAGCGCATATCAACTACCAGATTGTTGTAGCCAAAACTGACGCCGCGTTCGGTGAGCATGACCTTGTCGCAACCGACCTCACGCACTTTGTCTACGATGTTTCGCGCGTCTTGAGGGGCCAGGAATTGGCCCTTCTTCACGTTTACGGCTCTACCCGATTTGGCTGCGGCCAAAATCAAATCCGTCTGGCGACATAAGAATGCTGGAATCTGCAAAACATCCGCCACCTTCGCTACTTGCTCCACCTGGGAAACGTCGTGTACATCAGTCAGAATAGGAACACCGACCTCTTCTTTAACTCGCTGCAACGCGGCGAGACCGGCTTCCATGCCGAGGCCTCTAAAGCTTTTGCTTGAAGATCGGTTTGCCTTGTCGAATGAGGCTTTGAAGACAAAATCGAGCCCGGATTCCTTTGCCCGGCTGGAACATTCCCGGGCCATCATCAAGACATGCGTTGGGCTTTCGACGACGCATGGACCGGCAATGATAGTAAGCCGCCCGTCGCCGAACGTCGCGTTGCCGACAGGGAACGACTGGGTTGAATTCTCTTGTCTCGCTTCCGACATCAACCTTGGTTACTGCCTACTTCTTGAATGGTTTCTTGAGTATACCCTTGACCTTATTAAGAAACGAACCGACCTTCGACTGCTTGTTGTCATGCTTGTCCTGGGGCGAGGGGGAGGGACTAGGTTGGACCCGCGGTGACGGACTGGAGAGCGGCGAAGGCGACGGTGTTGGCGTCGGTGTGGTAGAAACCGTCGGCACCGGACTCTCACTCATGTTCAATGGCGCTGCCGGATGAGTCGGTCGCGTCACAAAGAACACAACACCAGATAGCAGCAATACGCCAAACACCAGGACTGCCAATAGCCACTTCCGACTCGAGGCCGGTTTATTCAGTTCCACCTGCAGACGTGAGAAAACCTTGTTCTCAACTGGCGCAGCTGCAGGCGGTTCAGCGGTCTTGATCGAATTGCCGACGCGTCCGCCGATCACAGTCAGTTCGTTCGAGCCGGAAGTCAGTGCTTTCGTTTCCCGCAAACGGGAGAGGTCAACCACGAGGCGACCAGAAGGAGACTCAACACCAGCGTCGCGCAAAACATTTAAGTCAGGAACATTTATCAACAACTCTGCGTGTTCAAGTCCCAGTCGCTCAGCGGTCTCCAGCAACTCATTGCGAAATACAGCCGCGTCGGCGGGACGATCACGCGGCTGCTTTTCCAGCGCATGCAGGACAACTTGTTCAAGGTCGTCAGGAATTGAGGCCACCAGCTCTTTCGGTGGCCGGGGAAATTCGGAGGCATGCTTAAGCGCGATAGCCAGGGGAGTCGAACCGGAAAACGGCGTCATCCCCGTCAACATTTCGTAGAGGATCACACCCAGGCTGTAGACGTCAGATGCCGGTGTCAAAGGAAGTCCGCTGCATTGCTCGGGCGACATGTAACGCGGTGTGCCGATCATCGCCCCCACTTGCGTCAGGTTCTTCGGCTCAACCTCGTCCGTACTCTCGACAGCCAGTTTCGCAATACCGAAGTCGAGTACCTTGACGATAGCCGGAACATCGGCGTTCTGGGTGACGAGGATATTTGCCGGCTTGAGATCGCGATGAATGACTCCTGCCTCATGCGCCGCTGAGACGGCCGCCGCAGTCTGTAGCATGATCGATACAGCGCGAGCAGTTTCCAACGGAGCTTCTTTTGCCAAAATCTCGCGCAACGTGCGACCTTCCAGCAACTCCATCACGATGTAGACGTAACCTTCTGGAGTTTGCCCGAAGTCGGTCACCGCTACGGCATTGAGATGTTGAATTCGACCGGCCGCTTTTGCTTCACGATGAAACCGTTCGCGGGCAGCGTCGTCCTCAACCAATCGTTGATTTAAGACCTTGACTGCTACCACCCGGTCGATCAGTAGATGGCGAGCGCGATAGACCGTTCCCATGCCACCGACACCAAGAGGTTCCTCGAGTTGATATTTCCCATCGAGCGAAAAACCGATCAACGGGTCGACGAAGGCAGCGCCGACAATGGTGGGATCAGCCTGGAGCGGGGTGTCATCCTCCAGACAGAATTGGACGTCTGAGGAGGAATAACTCTTTCCGCATGTTGGGCAATGAAGCATTAGTAAGCGGTATCTGCCGAGCAGAGAAGGCAAGGCAGATTATCACCTAAAATGTGCTTGGATGCACTCGGATGATGTTCCTGGGTCGTTTAAGGGTCGTATGCCCGCTGGGAGCGCACGCTGCCACCCGCGTAACCTCACTTGTCAGTTGGTTCCGGCGTTTTCAGCCCCGCTTAATCGCCAGTGGAGGCGCTGAGCCGTTCGTGAACTACCAGATCGACTTCACTGTTCTTGTCCATAGAAGTTTCCGTCTGCAGTCGATTCTCATGGGCAGCTCGCACAAACGCTGCGAATAACGGATGTGCACTCAACGGCTTCGACTTGTACTCCGGGTGAAACTGACAACCAACGAACCATGGGTGGATCTCATGCGGCAGTTCTATCATTTCCACAAACTTACCGTCCGGCGAAATCCCACTAAACACCAGCCCTTCCCTTTCCAGGGTTTGGCGATACTCCGGATTAAACTCGTAACGATGACGATGGCGTTCGCTGATTTCCTCCGCGTCGCCGTAGATCTCCCGAACGAGCGAGTTGGGCGAAAGTCTGCAGGGCCACGCCCCAAGGCGCATCGTGCCACCCAACTCCTCAACTCCCACTAGATCTCGCAACTTGAAGATGATTGGATGTGGTGTCTCAAGGTCAAACTCGGTGGAGTCTGCATCCTTCAATTCGCAAACGTTCCGCGCGTACTCGATGCAGGCTGTTTGCATTCCCAGGCAGATACCAAAATATGGTGTGCGAGACTTCCGAGCATAGCAGATCGCTCGAATCATCCCGGCGATGCCCCGCTTACCAAAGCCCCCGGGCACGAGGATCGCATCAAAATCCCGCAGACGATCTTCGTAGTCATCGTCCATCAACTCTTCGGATTCGATCCACTTGACATCTACGCGCAAGTTATTTGCTACGCCTCCGTGGGTTAGCGCTTCGCGAAGTGACTTGTATGAATCTTCAAGTTCCACATACTTGCCGACAATCGCGATCGACGCTTCACCGCCAGATGGCTCGCGAATGGTAGAAACCAGGTTTCTCCATTCCGTGAGATCAATCTGCGCGGCTTGAGCTTCCAGGCCTAATTGCGAAACGATTAATCCATCCAGACCCTGCTCGTGAAAGGCGAGCGGGACATCGTAGATGGTGTCCACGTCCTGGGCACTAATGACTGCGGATTCCTTGACGTTACAAAACAAAGCAATCTTTCCACGCAATTCCCGAGAGAGTGGTTTTTCCGAGCGGCACAACAGAATGTCGGGTGCAATACCAATCTCGCGCAAATCGCGCACCGAATGCTGAGTTGGCTTTGTTTTTAGTTCACCGGCGGCGGCGATATACGGCACGAGGGTTACGTGAATAAAGATCGCGTTCCCTGCCCCTTCTTCGTTGCCCATTTGACGAATGGCTTCCAGAAAAGGCAGCGATTCGATGTCACCAACTGTGCCGCCGATTTCGACGATCACGACGTCGGGCTTGTCCTTGTCAGCAACAGCCCGCACCGCGGTTTTGATCTCATTCGTGACATGAGGAATGACCTGGATAGTCTTGCCCAGGTAGTCGCCGCGTCGCTCCTTTTCGATGACTGAAAGATAGATCCGGCCAGTGGTCCAATTGTTAGCCTGCGATAAGTGAGCATGCGTGAAGCGCTCGTAATGACCCAAATCGAGATCGGTTTCGGCGCCGTCATCAGTTACGAACACTTCACCGTGTTGAAAAGGCGACATGGTTCCGGGATCGACGTTGATGTACGGATCCAACTTGATGAGTGCAACCTGTAGCCCGCGACTTTCCAACAAACAACCGATCGACGAAGCTGCCAGTCCCTTTCCCAAACTGGATACCACACCACCGGTTACAAAAATATATTTAGGCATTCTGTTCTCCCTGGGGCAGGTGTTGATACCTGCGGGCATTGTCACATGTTCTCGCTGTCACTGTTGTCGCCTCCCGATCCCGCTTCAGGGGGCTCGCCCGATCCTTGTTCACCATCATAACGTCCCTGTTTAAGATCTTCCTGTGCCTCGACGGCCTTCTCCATCGCCGGGTCAAGCGCCTTCTGGATTCCGACCAAACCGGCGCCAAGCAGGCCTGGCCCTTCTTTTGCTCGTCTTTCAAACTCTTCCTGGCTGACATTGTAGGGCTTACTCAATCCCCACAAGCCGAAGAGGGCGCATAACACGATGAAGCCGATGATTCCTAAGCCGACGAGGTCGTTCATCTCACAAGTTCTCGCACTCTTTCAAGATCCTCGACCGTGTCAACGCCAGTAGACGTTGTAAAAGCCTTGATCGCCTTAATCCCGACTCCGTGTTCCAGTGCGCGCAGCTGCTCAAGCGACTCGAGTTGTTCCAAGCGACTTGGCGGCCAGCTTGTGAACTCTAGTAACACGTCTCGGCGGTACACATATAACCCAGTATGTTTGCGAAACTGCTGCAACAACTCAGGCCGATTTCTTAACGCCGCGTCCGGAGTTCCGTACCTCTTTGCCGCATCACGCGGGTAAGGAATCAGCGACCGCGAGAAATAGATGGCCCGATCATTCTCATCGAGAACGACCTTTACCAGATCGGGATTTAACAGATCCTCGACCGACTCGATTGGTTCCCACGAAGTAACGATTCCTATATCACTCGCGGGGTTTGCTAACTCGCTGATCATCGCCGCAACAGCACACTCAATCGTCTCCGGTGAAATCAAGGGCTCATCACCTTGTACGTTAACTATGATTTCGACGTCCGGTAGATTTGCTGCCACTTCAGCTATCCGATCGGTGCCGCTGGCGTGATTTTGCTGCGTTAGCGCGACCTCGATCCCTCGCGAGTGTACCGCGTCGAAAATCTCTTGACTGTCAGTGGCAACGATGACGCGAGAAACATTTCGCGCGGCCTGGGCGCGCTCCGCAACCCAGCAAACCATGGGTTTTCCGGCAATGTCTATGAGCGCCTTGCCGGGCAAACGAGTAGACGCATAGCGAGCGGGAATGATGACAACAACTGCGGCTTGGGGGTTGATTTGAGGATTTGAACCCGTGCGATTCACGGGATAACAAGATAACGTGCGCTACCAGTTACTGTCAACGCACCGAGAATGAGCTAATATCTCAGTCGCGACCCGTATGCGAGTCTTTTACACACCCCGTTACTACGCCGACATAGGTAGCGGTCACATCTTTCCCATTCGAAAATTTCAGCTGGTGCGCGACAAACTTCTTGCCGAAGGAACTTTGCGTCCAGGCGATCTCTGCGAACCTGCGTCCGCCACCCAGGAACAAGTACGGTTGGTCCATACTGACGACTACGTGACGCGGCTTTGCAATGGGACGTTGACAACCAGGGAGCTCCGCCGGCTTGGACTACCATGGTCGCCGTCGTTGGTCCAAAGATCGTTCTACGCGGTTGGGGGAACAATCGCTGCCGCCCACTGCTCACTGGAAGATGGTTTCAGTTCGAATCTTGCGGGCGGCACTCATCATGCTTTTGCGGAACGCGGCGAAGGATTCTGCGTACTAAATGATGTGGCGATTGCCATCCGTAGCTTGAGAAGCAAGCGCTTGATCGGGCGCACCGCTATTATCGACTGTGATGTTCACCAGGGAAATGGTACCGCCACTATCTTCAAAGATGACCCGGAGACTTTCACGTTCTCCATCCACGGCGCCAACAACTATCCCCTCTTTAAGGTACAGTCCAGCCTCGACCTCGAATTACCTGATCACACCGGTGACGAGATTTATCTTCAGACATTGGCAAATAATTTGCCCGCAGTTTTTCGTTTCGATCCGGAAATTGTTTTCTACCTGGCGGGTGCCGATCCTTATCGAGGAGATAAGCTGGGCCGACTCGCGTTAACCATCGACGGCCTACGAAGGCGTGATGACCTTGTGTTGCAGGAGTGCTACGAAAGAGAAGTTCCCGTAGTAACGGTGATGTCCGGCGGTTACGGAAAAGAGCTTCGCGATACCATCGAAATCCACTGCAATACCATTCGCGCGGTTAAGGGAGTTTTTGCAGGACAAATGTCAGACCAATTTTTTACCAGGCGAGCCAACTGAAAAAGATGCGACGGATAATTCGACTATTGTTGATGGTGGTTTGCGGAATCGTGATCGGAACGACTGTCTATCAAACCATCATGTTGTTGCGCATCGTCTGGCTCAAAACGCACAATCCCTCCTCAACTTCCATGATTGATGCTCGGGCGCGGGAAGCGGAGGCTCGCGGTGAGGTCCCGAGGCGCGAACAGGTATGGGTATCGCTCGATAAGATTTCTCCGAACTTGCAACGCGCCGTGCTCGCCGGTGAGGACACGAATTTCGTGACCCATAACGGCTTCGACTACCAGGCGATTCAAAGAGCCTGGGAACAAGCGCAAAAAGAGGCGGCCAAAGAAGCCAAGACGGAAGGTGAGGACGACGACTGGTTGCCAAATCTGCCGGAGTTCAAACGCGGTGGCTCAACCATCACCCAACAGCTCGCGAAGAACCTCTTCTTGTCGTCGGAGCGTTCGTTCATTCGCAAAGGTCAGGAAGCGATCCTAACCGTGATGCTCGAACACACCCTGTCCAAGCGGCGCATCCTCGAACTCTATCTGAACGTCATCGAGTGGGGCGATGGAATCTACGGAGCAGAGGCTGCGGCGCAACACTACTTTCACAAATCGGCGGCAGCACTCTCTCCGAGTGATGGAGCGTTTCTCTCGGCAATGATTCCCAACCCGCGAACAGTTTTCAACCCGCAAACAAATCCGCGCCGGGTGGCTCGACGACAACGCATCATCGCGCGCGGTATGCCTTACATAAAATTGCCGTGAGCAGCGCAAAATAAAAAGGGACTGCCAAATTTGCTGGCAGTCCCTTTTCTTCCCCCGCGTTCGAAATCTATCGTACTGCTGGGCTGGACACCTTCGCGGACGATTTCGTTTTGTCTTTCATGGTCCCTTTTATCGTAAAGGACTGAATAAACTTGGCGACGTTCGGCTCGCCTCTTGGGGAGAATGCGACTCCGCCAAAGAGTTGCCGCTCACCATTAACAACTTTTGTGTAGAAGCGCGCTATTCCGGGAACCGAGCAACCGGCTAAATCGAATTCACGCCCAGTGTAACCGCCGGTGGAAACGTCTTTCTCGCTACTGGCCTCGCAATACAGTTGCGCTCCCTTTCTTCCCCATGCCTCGTGGAGCCCTTGAAGAAACCCGGACATTGTCGACTTAATTACCGACGTATCCGATTCACCTACAGAGGGACCATTGGCCCAGGTCAATGCATAAACACTTTCGGCATCGTAGGCGATGTAATAGTTAACCTGTGCCTCTCCGTTACCCAGCGGTAGTTGTGTGGTCATTTGCTTGCCGCCACTGGGAACGAAGGCGGTGAAGTCCGAACCCGCCGGATGAAAATGCTTCCACTCATGTTTGAGGCCGGGGTCGCCGAGCGAACTCGACTCAGAATAGTCTGCGGCAGCTTGCGGCGACGCAGCCGGACCGCCCATTTTCAAAAGACTTTCATTAGTAAGTGAGGCCGCAGGTCGAGGCGGCACGGCCATGGGGTTCGCGTCAGCTTCGGCGCTCTGTTTCTTTGTTGCCAGACGCAGTCCCGCTTGCTGTTTGACGAAATCCCAGGGCGCCATGGGATTCTCCGCTTGCCAGAGTCCTCGCTTCTCGCGGCGAGCTGCTTGTTCCGACTGGGAGTAAACGGCACGTTGCGGATCGGTAAGGTGGTTACCATTTGGATCGTACCAGGCAGCCCCGTCGCGGATCATCTGGGCGCCTATATCCACGCCGCTCAGCAAAACTGCTCCGATGATTGAGTAATCGTGACTGATTGCCGTGTATTCCACGACTACGGGCTTGTCCAACACTAGATCTGAAAGATGCTGCCGAGCCACCGCGCCAAACGGTTGCTCTTTCTCCGGTGCATCGATGCCGATCAGTTTGATCCGTGCCGGTCTGTTCAGACTAAAAACGGTAATCTCGTCACCGTCGTTTACGGCGATCACCTTGCCGAACAGAGAGCCAGCTCGGACCTCGGCGGCCAAGCCAAGACAGCAAACAGCAGTTCCGAGCAGCAGGCGGACGAGGTGTGTCTTCATGACTATCGATAGAGAAATGGGCTGAGTAACTTACAAAGCAAATTCCTTGGCAAGTTTGAGTTCTGCCTTACGCAACTCAAACCGTCCGCGACCTAGATTTCCTTGAGAGGACAGGGCCAGGACAACGAAATAGTCGCGACTGAGCACTCGCATCACGAGCAGCGCGCCTTCGAGAGAAATCACCAGCTCGCGTAACCCGCCCAGGCCAGTGTCGCTACCCGCACGCTGAGCACTGCGCACCAGTGACGTGAACTCAGCGGCTGCCACATCTAAATTTGCTTCGATACCGGCCTCGCCCAGGACCTTCTCTACGGCGATTCCGTCTGTACCCATGATGAGCGCACCGAGGCTTCCCTCGGTGTGCTCAATAACAGCCTCAAGCATTTCTTTGAACATAACTAACCCTCCGTTAAGGCCGTTGGCCACCCAAAGCACCGGGGCGAGCCGTATTCGTCCCGCCGGGAGCATTAGGAAGAGGAGCGCTCAGGAGTTGCGGCGTTCCTGGAGTTTGCTGCAGCGGCATTTGTTGCTGCTGCGGTATGGGTTGTTGCTGCAACTGAGTCGGCGTCGGCGTATTGGTTGGTGGGTTTCCCAGCGGCACGGGCTGCGGAATCGTCACCGTGCGTGGGCCATTCCCGACTGTTCCGGCTGTTGGCTTACCCTGATAATCCGGACGATAGATGTGCGGTGTGATGAAGAAGAGTATTTCGCTGCTCGAACGGGTGGTTAGTTTGCGTTTGAAGAGATTTCCCACCACCGGTATCGAAGCCATGCCGGGTGTTCGGTTGCGCGTCTCACCTTCCGTGTCGGCGAGTACTCCGCCCATGACAGTCGTGCCACCATCTGGCACCAACACTTCAGACTGCATCCGCTGAGTATCGATACCCGGTACGCCACCTACTGCGATACCAGTATTGAGAGTGTTGTTCTCAATCGTGACGCGCAGGACTACCGTCCCAACGTCAGTGATCTGCGGAGTGATAGAAAGACGTAGCGGAACGGAGACGAAAGTTGTTGTCACCACTGCGGTACCGCCAGCCGCCTGCGTGGTCTGCACCGGAATTTGCGAACCGCTTTCGATTTGCGCAGGTCGGTTGTTCAAGGCCGTGACGCGCGGATTGGCAATCGTCTTCGCCTGGCCCTTCGATTCGGCCGCCGTAATCAGTAGACCGATTTGCGCGGTACCGAAGAGACCAGTTGTAAGACCGATGACCGTGCTGGGATTGGCTGCACCTAAGGCGCCGGTCGGTTGATTTGGTCCGAGCATTCTCGAGGTTGCATCACGGAAGGGGTCGAGCGAAGATTGCGGCGGACCAGTGGCACCGCCTTGTGAGGTAGAGGTAGCTTGATTCGGTTGCGGTATTGAGCTGAAAGCTCCCAATGCACCATCCGGCCCCTTGACAGCTAACGATAGTTGAGCACCCAAATCCCTGCTGAAGTTGCGCTGCGCAATTACAATGCGAGTATCAATTTCAACTTGCGGTTCAGGCTGGTCCAGGATCGCGACCAGTTGGCGAATAGCCTCGATGTTCTCTTTGACGTCCGTAATGATGAGCGTATTGCTTCGACCATCCACTTCGATCGACCCGCGACGGGAAAGACGACGAGAGATGATCGGCAGTAATCCCTGGTCTCCTCCACCGCCTGTGGCATCACCACCTGCACCCCCACTAAAACTGAGATTGGTGGCGCCACCCGAGAAGGCTCCTGTCGAACCTGCAGCCTGGGCTAAGGTGCCGGAGGCTCGCGCATAATTAAGCCGAATAAACTCGGTCACCAACGGCGAAGCATCGAGACGAGAGTCGTTGAGGACTTTTTGGACTTCAGCCTCTTTTGCCAGAACTTCCGTCGTCGCTACTCGCAGAATGTTGCCGTTCGCCTCAATCCCCAGTCGATTGGCTTTGAGCACGGCATCCAAGGCGATGTTCCAGGGAACATCCTGGACATTCACTGTCACAGGCACCGCACCGACGGACGCGTCAATTACAAAATTCACGCCATACTGTTCTGTGATGTAATTAAGGATGTCGCGAATATCTGCATTGACCACGTTCAGATTGATCGGCTCACCAACGAATCCAGGTTGACCATACTGACGTCCCTGATCTGATTGCTTATCTGACGCGCGTGACAGGCTGACCCTGGGAGTCGGCGTGGGCGCCGGAGTCGGAGTTTGTACCGCAGTGGCAACAGCGGTCGCCGGACTCGGCGCCTGTACCGCAGTGGCAGCAGCGGTTGTCGGAGTTTGCTGGGCGGAATTCTGCTGATCAGCGAGCGAGTTCGGGGTGGCAGCCAGACTGCTGATGCCGTTCAGGCATAGCAATAGGACGAGCGTGGTCCATATTAAGGCTGATCTAATCTGAGGCTGATAAGGCATTGTTCCCTCCTTAGGGGGATTTGCTGGACGTTTACCGCCACGCACTACGCTCGATTGCCGGGGCAACTAAAGCGCGTGCCGCACTTATCGCGGCATCGTCCTGGTTTGTTTGTCAAAGGGATGCACAGGTAGGAAAAAAGGGGCCTGCGCTGCTATATGAACCCGGCTGTCTTTACAACCCGAGTCCCAATCGTTTACGGCTTCTCTGAGGAAGCAACCGGGGCCGACGTGGCCATAGCGCTAACTGTGTTAGGCTGCCTCAAACCCTTCAGCTCTACTGACCGTTCGCGGCGACCATCGGTGAATACGGTGTCATGGCGGAATACAAGGCGGGTGTCTTCGATGGCTACGAGTTGCCCGTCGTAGAAAAATTCACCAGGATAAATTACATAGGACAGTTTGATCGGTGTGGCTTCGACAATTGCCGCGTAGCCACGGGGGGTGCGGGAAATCCCGACTACCTGTAGTTCGCTCAGCAACAACGCAGTCGTCGGCTTAGGCGCCTGCATCCTGGCATTGATAGCTGCAGCTTTTTGTGCTTTGTACTGGGCGATACGTTCTTGGATCGAGGGGGGAAGGACCTGTCCAATGAGTTTCTTTGGCACAGCCCGAGGCGGTTCATACTTGCGAAAAGGATCACGGCCCGTGTTGTATGAACGCTTCGATGCTGCCGGTTTGGTACTCTGCGCATCCTGCGCTTCCTGAGTTTCCTGGGCCGCTACCTTTACCAGGGAACCAGTGAGCAAGATGGCGCAGCTAACAAAGAGACCGGCAAATCCCAATCTGAGTGTTGATTTGGTCTTGTGCATCATTGTCTTTTCACTTTCTCACGTGCTTCTTCGCGTCTGGGGCAGACTTTACTTTGCGGGTTGTGCTGCTGCAGGTGCAGCAGCAGCAGGCGCTGGAGTTTGGCCAGCTGGAGTTGGCCCACCCGCGCCGGCCTTGGGATTAGCCTGTTTCTGCAGTCGCTCAGCTGATACGTAATAGGCCGTCAGGTCAAACCGGGCGTCTACCGTTTTCGTAGGAGATTGTTTATCTAATTGTTTCAACTCGAAGTTTGTGACTGAGACAATTCTCTGGTAGTGGGCCAGTTGTTCAAAAAATGCACGCAACCCGGCAAACGAACTGATAACACTCACCTCGATTTTCTTACCGCTGTAGTTGTCCTGTTGGACATCCTCTTTCGGGTTGAATCTCGTCAGGACCAGACCTGTGTTGTGCACGCGATCCTGCACGCCTTGCAACACCATGGTGAGTTCGCGTTGCTCGGGCAACAGTGCTTTTAGCTCGTCGTATTCTTCTTCCCGTGCCTTGTACATCGCGCGAAACTCGTTCAGTCGTTGCGAAGCAATCTGCGCCTGCGCGTTTCGTGGTCGCAACTGGGCAATCTCGGCCTCCATTGACTGAGTCTCACTACGCGTTCCCCGCGTCACGAAATACCAGAAACCGGCATACAAGACCGCCGCTACTCCGATGAACGCCGCGACCCTCAGGTACCAGGGAAGAACTTGTAACTTGCCGAATTTCATCTCTTTTGTCCTTATAGTTAGGGGCTATTTCTTCAGCGCAACCTGGCTGGCTGGGGTTGCGGGTTGAGGCTGAGCTTGAGACTGCGGCTTCGCTGCCGAGTAATTGCACTTCACCACGAAGCTAACCACTTCCGGTTTGGGAGCGTTCTCGTTCGCATCCTTCGCGGGCGTCGCGGAGCTGCTGCTGTTGTTGGCCGTTGCCCCCTTCGCCTCTTCCCTTACAGTCTCGATATTCAGGTTGTTAAAGAGGCCATTAGAGAACTCCATACTCTGACCAAACCTGGTCACTGAATATTCGTTAGGCGACTCACCCTTGATCGTCAGTTCCGTGTCTTTCTGCTCGATACTCTTTAGGTAGAGCCCGGCAACTGCGTCGAAGCGAGCCTTGATTTCCTGCAAGACCGCGCTTGGTCCCTGTTGTGATTCACGCAATTTCTTGATGGCATCGATGCGCGTTTGAATGTCCTGGGCTTTCTTCTCGAGCTCCATCTGCTCCTTTTGCACTGCCAGCATCTGCTGATTGATTCGTCGTTGGTTCTCGAGTTCTCGTTGGGCCGCCGAGTAAGCAGTTCTTGAGCTGACGTAGTCGTAGCCAACCCCCAGTACGAGTAAGCCAAACACTGTCAGACCCAGTAACAAGGTCTGCATCCTCGGACTCGCGACCTTTTCCTCAACTGCCGCAACACCCTTAGGCCGCTCAGTAACAGATTCAAGTAGGTTGATCTTGATCATGCCGCGTCCACTCCTCTCAAGGCGAGACCGACTGCCACTGCCATCTCGGGAATGATCTCCTTCATGTATTCAGGATCGAATTTCCTATCGTCGACCTGGATCTGACGAAATGGATTAAAGACTTCCACGGGAATTTCAAATCGTCGCGCCAGGTAATCCGCGAGGCCCGGAAGTTTCGAACCGCCACCTGCCAGTAGAATCTTCTGTATTGATGACTCGGCATCCGCAGCTGTCGCGCGGAAGAAATCCATGGTCTTACGGACTTCGAGTGCGAGGATGTCCGAGACCGTTTCAATAATCGGTTGAATGGGCCGGGGCTCAATTCCCTCAGGCAAGGTCCCGCCACGCTTCACTGCCTCAGCCTGTTCGAAACTCAAGCCCAGCTCTTTCTGCAGCAGACTCGTATATTGACTGCCGCCGACTGAGGCATCGCGAGCGAATACGGAGCGCGTACCATTCAGGATGTTGATGTTCATCGTGGCGGCGCCGATGTTCAGCAAAGCGACGATTTCGCCGACCCGCGGTTGGTAGTTCACTTCGTAGCAGTTCTGAAGGGCAAAAGCGTCGACATCGATGATTACCGGGTTCTTGCCAGCCAGCTGAATCGCCTGCTTTACGTTTGCGATCTTGTCGCTTTTGCAGGCAGCCATTAGTACTTGTAACGACTCGGATGAATTACCCGTAAGTTGGTAATCCAAA
>DATFRK010000705.1:0-4363 GCA_035263325.1 Pyrinomonadaceae bacterium
GAGTCTTTCGGCGCTGGCTTGGTTGGTTCAATCCACTCCCGGTTGGGCAACGGTGGTCGCTCGCTGAGCACGACGGTCATCATCTTCTTCTCAAGTTTGCCGTCGTTGTCACGCAAAAGTACGAGTGTGACTGACTGGCCCACCGGTGTACCGGCAACTCGTTGGATTAGATCCTGGGCATTAACTACTGGTGTTCCCTGGAACTCCACAATAACGTCGTTGGCCTGCATGCCGGCTTTCGCAGCCGGAGTGACCTGGCCATCTTCTGTTGGCGTTACAGAAGTGATGATTGCTCCCTTAGCTTCTGCCAGGCCATAGACCTTCGCGTACTCTTCGTGTACTGAATCCAGGGTGATGCCGAGATAACCGCGCCTCACTTTGCCCTGGGAAATCAACTGCTTGTATACGAAGTTGGTTTCGTTCGCCGGGAGTGCGAAGCCGATGCCGTTGTAGTCGCCCGTGGAGGTAGCAATCTGCGAGTTCATGCCGATTACTTCGCCGCGCATATTCACCAGTGGTCCACCGCTATTGCCACGATTGATGGCAGCATCCGTTTGCAAGAAGCGCTGGAACTGCTGGAAGGAAGGACTCTCTCTTTCCTTTTTGGAGATGATGCCGGCCGTCACAGTTTGGTCCAGTCCGAATGGTGAGCCGATCGCCAACACCCAATCGCCAACCTGGGCCGCATTTGAATCGCCCAACGTTACGGTGGGTAAGTCTTGTGGGGCCTCAATCTTGATCACCGCCACGTCAGTTTCCGCGTCGAATCCTTTGACCGTGCCGCGATAGACTTCGCCATTCTGCAAGCCGACAATGATGCGCGTGGCATCTTCAATCACATGATAGTTAGTGAGTATGAGACCTTTCGGATTGACAATGAACCCACTGCCAACTCCGCGCATGGGCCGCCTTTGTTGCTTCTTGAACATATCCAGCAGCGGATTGTTCGTGGCCTGGTCGTCCTTGTCGTCGTCGCTTTTATCCGAAATGTCGGAGGACGTCTGGAAGGTCTCAAT
The DNA here is from genome assembly GCA_035263325.1 of Pyrinomonadaceae bacterium. Lineage (GTDB taxonomy): Bacteria > Acidobacteriota > Blastocatellia > Pyrinomonadales > Pyrinomonadaceae > PSRF01. Next base: position 1,017 of record DATFRK010000705.1, read on the forward strand.
GTTAACCACTGCCGGCTCGACCCGGCGGGCGATTTCGGCAAACGAAGCGGAAAGCGCTTCGGGCGCATGGGCAATCTGTACCTCGTTCTGAGCAACTGTTGGACGACCTGAAAGCATGGCGCCGATACCGATTCCGGTCAGCAGACAGGCCACGCCGAGGGCGGCTATCCAAATTCGAAGTTTTCGCAGGATCGTTCGCTCTTGAGCTGTCGCATTGTTATTTGAGAGGTCGAACATTGCTCACCACCTTAGTCATCACCGCAGCCGGGTCAGCCCGAGATAGTCACCATCCGATTAGGCGACGATCAGGGCAAAAGGGATAAGACGTAGAGTATAGCTAAACGTCGGGTTAGGAGCAAAAAACGGCGGGTAGAGGTGCTGCTCGTTTGTTAATTATTGGTGTGTTGTGATGGAGCATCAGCCGAAATATTGGTCATATATCATTTGACATCTCTCATTTGGGTCATCTATGCCGCGGCGCTGGGTGGAAAATGTCAAAATGAGAGATGACAAATGATATATGACCAATGATTGGATCGACGGACTTCAGTCTAAGCCACAAAACTCCGCTTACGGGCGCAAGAGTACCTTCAGTACTCCCTTGGAGGCGGCACGACTCATCGCCCGAACACCTTCCCTCAACGGGTACTCTTCACTGATCAGGCTCTCGACATCGACCGCCTTCTTCTTCAACAGATCAATGGCGGGCTTGAATCGACCGCAGCGTGAGCCAACAATGGAGATCTCATCTACAACAATTCGCGAGGCATCAAACTCAGTTGTGTCATGGAAGGTCGATTTCAGTACCAACCGCCCCTGGGGACGAAGCAGCGCCAGCGCCAGGGCAAAACCGGAGGCTGCCCCCGACGCTTCGACCACGACATCAAACTGTCGGTTCCTTTTACCCGCTTGCTTTGCTGTGGCAGTCTCGATTCCTCGTCGCGCAGCAATTCGTAGCTTCTGCGGATGCTTGCCAATCAGTAACACTGAAGCTCCGGTCAAGGCCACGACTTGGGCACAAAGCAGCCCGAGTTTTCCGTCACCGATCACTGCGACTCGATCTGACCTGGCGATCGTAGCGCGCTCAAGAATTCCGCAGGCGGCGGCGAGTGGTTCAGTGAAGACCGCATGTTCATCAGGAATTCTCTGCGGTACTGGAATCAAATTGACGGCGGGCAAACGCAGGAATTCGGCGTGGGCGCCATCCCGTCCGACGATGCCCAACACTGTGCGATTGGCACAATGACGTGAATCACCAGCGCGGCAGAGAGCACAACTTCCGCAGCCGGCATTTATTTCTCCGACTACGCGCTTGCCTTTGAGTTTAGCGACGTGACTCTCCTCAACTACCCCAACGAATTCATGGCCAATCGTGCCCTTGAACCCGGCATAGCCGCGTGCGATTTCGAGATCTGTGTTGCAGATTCCGGAGAGTAATACCCGTACGAGCGTTTCCTCTCCCGCTGGACTCTTAGGAACCTCACGAACTGCCAGGCGTTTGTTTCTGATTTGGAGGGCTAACACTGGAATGCTCTGAAGTTCGTGCTTTGTGCTTTGTTCTTGGTTTTCCGTCCCAGGAGTCAACTAACAAGCACGAAGTACCAAGTACAAAGCACTAAGTGCGGTGGTTCAAAAGCTCTTACTTCTCGTGTAGGCGTTTTGCGGCGTGAGCTCAACAATCTGCTTGTGACCAACAATACTCACCGGCAACCGCCACTCAAGATCTTCCTCACCGGAAATCTTGGCGTGTAGCCACCAACTGCCGGGAGGTAACACCACTGATCCACGACCTTGTTTGTCGAGCCTGGCGCTGACCGGAGATCGTCCCTTCATTCGTTCCTTGAGAAAATCTTCCAGGCGCTTTCCGGCGCGCGGCTCCATGAAGTATTCGTGCCTCACTGCCACGATGTCTACGGGGTAGAGATCTACCACAACATCAAGATTGGACTGCTGCACATCCGGGGCCTGGAAGATCTGAATCTGAACGGTGGTTAAGTTACTGGCGTCTTCTGCGGCGGTGGTAGCAGCGGGGAAGCGTTTGAATATTAGCCAGCCTGCGCCTAACAAAGAGCAGACAAGCGCGGCTCGTAGAACCAGTACCGCCACGTTTCGAAGAATATTGCTGGTGACGTTCACTTCCCACTCCTCACGGGGAGAGTTAGCTTTTATTTGCGCAACCCTCTGACATAAGTTACCAGAGAATCGGCTTCCTTTTCCGTAACCTTAGTGCTGAACGGCGGCATCGTGCCCTGGACATTTCTGCCATTCCAAATTGAATTGAAGATTCGCTCGTCACTAACGTCGTCTTGCCATTTCGGATCCGAGAGATCTCGCGCATGATTAAACTTGCCTTTGTTCGTCTGGGCCTTGCCATCCTGACCATGACAAGTCACGCAAAACCGGCCATATATTTGAGCTGCACTGCGCTCTGAACTTGACGCCGGCTCCAAGCGTCGAACGGTCCCGTTAGCAACCACAATGAGGCAAGCCACAAGGGTAGCTAGTGATGAGCAGATTACAATTTGCCGCATTCTTTATTGTCTCCGAGCCAGACGCTTTTGGTGATACTTGTCGGCTCCCTGGGGAAAGTCTTTTTATCATACCGGAGCGAAACGCATTTGGGTATCTTGGAGTGCGGCCAGTGGTCAGTAGCATTGAATAGGTCCTATATGTCAAATAGGTCCTATAAAAAACCACTAACGACTAACTACTCGCCACTGACTGCGTTCCAAAGTTCGAAAACTTCGATTTTATCCCCCGTCACAAGTTGAAAGCTTTCTCAATGAGAAGTAAGCTTCATCACTGTAATCCCCTATTCACCCGCAAACCAGGACAGCATCATTGACCGAAATTCAGATCACCAAACTTCGCGAAGAGTGTGGTGTCTTCGGGATCTACGGACATCCTGAAGCCGCACGATTGGGTTACTTAGGCTTGTACGCGTTGCAGCATCGGGGCCAGGAATCGTGCGGCATGGTTGCCTCCGACGGTTCAGAGTTGCGCTTGGAACGCGCGATGGGTCATGTGTCTGAGGCCTTCAATCAAACGCACCTTGATCGACTCCGCGGCTCCAGTGCTATTGGCCACGTGCGTTATTCGACTTCTGGTGAAGTTTCGATCCTTGAGGCGCAACCTTTTTTGGTCACCTGTCAACACGGTCAGATCGCCGTTTGTCACAACGGCAATCTTCCGTTCGCCCGGGAAGAGCGAGCCAGGCTCGAACGCCTCGGTGCGATCTTTTCCTCAACGTCCGACACTGAAGTAGTGCTTCACGGAGTAGCACGCTCCAGCAAAGAAGTGCGGGAAGCGATTCCGGAGGTGTTACGGGAAACTGAAGGAGCATTCTC
>DATFRK010000706.1:0-5113 GCA_035263325.1 Pyrinomonadaceae bacterium
GCACCTTCTCCTTATACCTGGCGCCGGCGTAAAACGAACCAGCGAGCAGTGCTAAAACGAGGAGGAATAACAAAAACTTGCTGGCGCCGCTACCGCGAGAGGCTTTTGGATCCGCCACATTCAGAGTCTGTCGATTCGTCACAGCCGGTTGCGTACCCTCCGCTGGTCCGGGAAATGCAATTCGCGACGCGGGCACAAAGGCTCCGGGTGGATTCACGACGGTCTGATGCGGCCCGTCTTTTACCGGCACGACAATATTCATGTCCGGCGTGATCGTGGGCTCCATGTCGCCCATGCGCTGGTCCACCGAGATGCGCTCACCCACTCGCACGATAACCACGGTGAGATTGTCTTCTGCGCCGCGCTCGTAACAGCGTTCCTTTAGTTCTCCGCAAATGGTTTCCAGGTCGTCGTTAAGGACCAGTAGCTGACGGAGCTCGCTATCGGAGACATGTCTTGTTATGCCGTCAGTACACAGTAAGAACTCTGTACCTTCCTCAACCTCCAACGTCTTCATGTCGACCTCGACGCCTTCTTCTGCGCCGAGGGCCCGGCTAATGACGTTCTTGCTGGGATGGTTGGCGGCCTGCTCCGGTGTCATACGACCGGCACGAACTTCCTCTTCGACAATTGAGTGATCTTCGGTCTCCCGGATCAGCTGCCCGTCAGGCGTTAGACGGTAAAGGCGAGAGTCACCGACGTGACCGATCGTCGCGGTCTTGCCGTTGAGATGAAGCGCGACGATGGTGGTGGCCATCATGGAAAACTTCTGATGTTCCTGGGCCATCTGGTGTATCGAAGAATTGGCGCGCTGGATTGCCAGCTCCATCAGGTCTTCGATGTCTGCTCCCTGGTCCTGATGACGGAACGCTTCATCGAGTACTTCGATGGCGGTCTGCGACGCGACCTCGCCTGCTTCCGCGCCACCCACGCCATCGGCAACTGCAAAGATTCGCCGTTCGCCATCAGCCAGGTAAGAATCTTCGTTGAGCGGCCGTCGTTCATTGAGACCGCGATCGGAAAGAGCAGAGGATTGGATTGGCAGAGCTTTCTTTTGGTCGCTCATTCGACTGCCTCCAGCTTGAGAGAGGATGGGGCCTCCGCCGTCGTTGGTCGTTCGGCAATTACCCGGTCGCGCGCATTGCGACTGGAGAAAGCCATCAACATTCCTAACATGGCAAAACTGGTGATTAGACTAAAGCCACCATGACTTACGAAGGGAAGAGTGATTCCGGTCATTGGTAGAGCTCGCAAGATGCCTCCCACGTTTACTAGAGCTTGAAAGCCTACGAACGCTGTCAATCCAGCCGCGCACAACTTCGTAAACATATCACGCGCCTCGAGTGAAGTGCGAACACCTGCGATAACAAAAATAATGACGGCCAACATTACGATGGCCCCGCCGAACCAGCCGGTCTCCTCGGCGATAGCCGCGTACACATAGTCCGAATCGGCAATCGGAATCACTTCGGGATACCCGAGACCAAGACCGCGCCCGCTGGCTTTTCCCGAGGCAATACCAAATACAGCCTGGGCCGGTTGAAAGGCCAGCTTGTCAAACCAGATATCGACATTGACGATCTTCTGCATCGCCGGACTTTGGTCGGCCAGTTCCTTGAGCTTGGGATCTTTGCTAAGTGCTTCTTCGTAGTCTTTTTTCCACCAGGACACTTCCGGCGAGGGTGGATCGAAACCATCAAGCCATAGGTGAAAGCGTTGTTGAATGCGAGACGGCAGGGCGGCGCTGATCGGTTTGGCGATGGTCGGCAGCAACGGCACCTTCTCCTGGACGTCGCGCGGCAAAGCGCCGACCACGAGGATGCTAATCACCAACAGTACCGAGCCTACAAAGAGCAGCAGCTGGGGCCAGCGGCGCACTGCGACAAGGTACAGGGTTGTGTAGGCGCCACTGAAGATCAACATCTGCCCAAAATCCTTCAGGGCAAAAAAGGGAATGAATGGCATTATCGCCATCACTACCAGGGGAATGATGTCGCGGGCCCGGGGTATGCCCCAGTAAGTCTCCGACAGGTCCTTGTAGCGCGCCGTCAGTATTCCGGCAAACCCTACGAGGAAGGGAATCTTCGACGGCTCCCAGGGAGTCATGTTACCCAACGCTTTACCAGCACTCGAAGTAACCACCGCCGCCGCCAGGGGTACTAACGTCAAAAGCACGATGATAAAACTATTCCGCTGCAGCCATAACAGGAAGCCGTCGCGCGCGCAGAGCGCGTAGGCCACGGCAAAGGCAATAAAGGAGAACACCGGAATCCAGGTGTAGCCAGACGTGATCGCGTTCCAGAGTGTGTAAGTGGAAGGTTTACGGGGTAGTTGGCTGATATCGATCGGCTGCGCGGGTGTGGGAGGCAATCCCATCATTTGCTTCTTGGTGGGATCATAGTTCTCCATGATGTAACGCATGCGCAAGGCGTCCATCTTTTCTTCACGAGCGTCGGACTTGTTGCGCGCGTTGTACTCGGGATCGCTGTAGAGCCGGTATTGGACCAACATACCGATCGAAAAAAGCAGAATTGCCGTGGTAAACAGTACCCAGTTACCAGCGAAGCGCATCGAACGCGAGAGCCAGAGCGCCAGGGCGATGAGCGGCACGAACATCAACAAGTCGCGGACCGCGCCAATGGTTGATGTTTCATAGCCGCGCAACAGCCCGGCCCGATGGACTGCCAGGTAGCCAGTAATCTCCAGTCCCACCAAAAGCAGGATTATGAGTAGATGTGATGAGGCCCGGTTCTTCATCGTTGTGGTTTTGCTGGTGGCGCAGCTGGCGCCGACCCGATCCCTTTGAAGTAGCCCAGGTCCTTGGCCTTCAGCACCAGCGCCGCGGCAATGGGGGCGGCCGATTTCGAACCGTAGCCGCCGCCTTCGACAATCACCGCAATCGCCAGTTGGGGCTTCTCCAGGGGAGCGATACAGAGGAACCACGCGTCAATGCGCGGGTGGTCCTGGTCCAGGACTACCTCATCGTACTCGCGGATAATGTTCCCGCGATTGTCCTTTTCCACTTTGTGTCGGGTCACGACTTCGCCGGTTTTCGGATTGTAGAGGGGAATCACTTTTTGCGCCGTGCCGGTCTTGCCGCCGGTATTAATGCCGGCTGCTTTCACGGGCGCAAACACGCCCCGGGCCGTACCACTTGGACCACCAGTCACGAGCCCCATGATGGAGCGCAACTGGGCCGCTGTTTGCGCTGAGACGACTTGATTGAAGGCCTGTGGCGCAACGTTATACTCAATCTTGGGCTTCATCAGCTTGCCATCCATATTGCCGATCGTCGCCGCCGCCAGGGACATTTGAAACGGGGTCATCTGTCCTGCGTAACCCTGCCCGTATCCCATCAACGCCAGGTCATACTTGGTAACTTGTTTGCCGGTAACAATGGTCGCTTCTCGCGGGGCCATCGCCCTTTTGATGCCATCGCTGCTGGCGTTCCAGATCTCCGGCTGCTTTCTACCGCGCAAGGCTTCGGATGGGGTGTCGTAGGTGCCAATGCCTAACAGCTGGGCCGCGCGCTTGAGACGTTCTGGTCCAAGTTTAACCCCCATCTGAGCGAAGTACTGGTTGCAGGAAACCTCGTAGGCCTGGTCGATGCCGATGCGCCCGTGAACTTCGCCGGCACCGCCGTCATCGAAGATTGGGTTTGCGCCTGGTCCAGCGTAGTAGCCACCGCTACTGCAAGTGAACTCCGTGTCCTGCTCGCCGGCGATAAACGCCGCCGTCATCGTCACGGTCTTAAAAGTTGAACCGGGAATGTAGTAAGCACCCAGGGCACGACTGACCAGCGGCTTGTCGCGCTCATTAGCTTCCAAACGGATCCAGGTCGCTTCGTCTTCTACCTCTTTCAAGCTGTAGGAGGGTTCGCTGTAGAGGGCAAGTACTTCACCGGTTTGCGGGTTAATCACCACCACCGCGCCGTGTTTTCCCTTCAACTGGTCCACCGCCGCCAGTTGCAACGACCGGTCAATAGTTAGCCGCACATCCTGGTTACCCCGGAATTGCAGTGTCTGGCCCCGGACGATATCGAGTGCTTGCGGCATGGCGCCACTTTGCACGCCGAACAGTGCTCGTTCCAGGCCCGGGTCGCCGCGATCAGATCCAAAGATATGGGCCAGCGCTTTGTCGAGCGGGTATTCACGGTGGATATCACCATTGGAGTCACGCTTGTAGTAGGCCAACGGTTGGTCCAACCGGCCACTACGGTCGAGTATCCAACCGCGCAGCGTTGACTCCGACAACCGCCGCACTCGTAGATCTTTGTAACTCAGCTCCTGAAACTTGTCGTTCGTCTCAGCCGCGTACTCGGCCCAATAAACGTGAAACGAGAAGACGCCGATGGCCAGGAGAATAAATAGCCAGCGAAGCGCGCGCAGTCCGCGATTGGTTGAGGTAGAGCCGAGCCTTTTCTTGACTGCCTTGGGAAGGTCTTTTGGTATAGCCGCGGTGCCTGGCGGTCGACGGCGGCTACGCAACAGGCTGAGCAATAAGAGCAATAAGATTAGTGCGAGGCCGCCAACATAAATCAGGGTAAAAAGCGCCGGCATCCGCTCTGGTATCGGCGGCGGCGCCGGAGTCGGGGCAGGCGTAGGAGATTGAAATAATAAGAAGCAGCAGACTGTAATCGCGAAGCTCATTCTATTATCTGATCCGCAGACGACACAGGTTACACAGAGATTTTCAGACAGGGGATGTCGCTAATACTTCTTGCGCTCTTGCAATAGTGTTCCCGGTCATCGGTTTTCCGCTTTACGACTATCTGCGTAATCTGTGGATGCTCTATTCATTCCTCCGTAAACGAACTTCAACATCACCGAACCCTACGACATCGCCTTCTTCCAGTTGGCGTGACTCACCATATGAGATGCGCCGGCCGTTAATATAAGTCCCATTCGTTGATCCAGTGTCAGCAACAAGCAGGGTGCCCTCAGTGGTCATCAACAACGCCGCATGGATCTTGGAGACGCTGGCGTCGTTTAGATTCAGTTCGTTATCGGCTGCGCGTCCGACATTCAGTCTTTTCCCGCCGGGCTTAAAGATCAAAGGGATCTCTCGCGACCCATTTTGCTGGCTGATCCGCGCCATCACTTGTACGTCGGGC
>DATFRK010000707.1:0-4834 GCA_035263325.1 Pyrinomonadaceae bacterium
CATTCAGCGTCGGGAACAACGAGGTACCTTTGTCGAGAAAATGTCCATGACCCTGGTTGAAGACTTCGTCTAGACATTCAAGGAGGGTTTGCGTTACGTGTTCAGGGTTTAGTTGAGTAGCCATAAGCGTGTTCCCGTTTAGCCGCAAGCATCCTTATTGCCGAAGTTATCCGGTTCGTCAGTCCAGCCGACCCAGCCTTCGGCACTGCGGATCTTGACCCACCAGATTGATTTCAGCGGTTGTTCCAGTTGGCCCCAACAGTCAGGAGCATCTTCACATTTGGGAATTGACTGCTCAAAAGGTCCGCTCATGTAATCCAGCTTTTCCTCGTACATCTTTCCGTTGAACCACACTTTATACAAGCCCTCTCCCAGCGTGGTGTATACCCACAGGACATCGCCGGGTTTGTACTTTTCGTGGGTTTTCTTAATCACAAACTTACCGCCCGTGGTGCGAACTTCGCCAGTCAGGCCAACTACCCTGCTACCGGCCTTGAACTTGCCCACGACTTTCGCGTTCCGATCTGGCTGGGCATACGCGACGGTTGCCTTCTCAGTTCTCCAACGGCGATACACGCAACATTCGAAGGGGCAAGCGCCTTTGTCAACATAGATCACCGGCCGCTTTGCTTGCTTTTGCGCCTGGCCAAAGACAAGCAATGAAGACCCGATCACGAACAGCAATAAGCCAGGCGAGGGTTTAACCATGGCGAGACTAGTCTCCAAATTTCTCAAGCAACTTGGCGACTGCTTTGGCCTTGTGAAAGGTAGTGTGAAACAGCGGTGTTCGGCCTTCCATATCTTGGGCTTTGGGGTTCGCGCCGTGATCGATCAAGAGCTGCGCGATTACAGCTTGATTCGCATGTGCTGCCGCGTGTAGCGGTGTAGTGCCCCAATGTTCGTTTTGGTTCGTGGCGTTAACGTCGGCACCAGCTTCCAACAATGCTCTTACCACCTCGGGATGTCCCTTCCAGGTAGCACAGTGTAGCGGAGTAGACCCATCCGTATCGCGGGCGTCGATGAGTTTCTTGTCCTTAGCTAATAAGGTCTTAAGCATGGGCACGTCGCCCTTCTTGGCCGCCTTGATAATTTCTTTGCTTGGTTCAGGCATTGGGTGGGTCTCCACTGATAGTTTGCGCAATTTCGCCGCTGAAAACTCAGCGTTTCACTTCTCCCTATGCTTTAGAGCTTGTCTCAGAACTCAGCCCCTCTCATTCACCCCATGCTTCAGCTTGGGGATCCGGAAGCGATCGAAGTTCAGCAACCATTTTAATGGTTTCAAAAGTGGCGTCCCAAATGAGCGAACGCAGGTAAACCATTGAAATGGTAATAATATACCTGACTAACCACGGCCCGGATATAATGCTCGGCGGCTCCCGGCTTGGTTGCGCGTCATAGAGGTAAACTGAGAGTTATGAAAAACACACATACCTGTCCTAAATGCAATTCACACGAGATTATGCGCATCGAAGGGCGAATTGGTGGTCATTCAGGCGCTAACGATATTGCCGGTACTGCGGGCTTATTCAGCTTCAGAACAGTTAAAGTCACCCGATACCTGTGTGGCTCCTGTGGCTTCAGTGAAGAATGGATTGACGCACCAGAAGATTTGGACAAGATCAAAGAAAAATACGGCTCTTCTTAGTCAACAGCCGCCGAACCAGACGCTGCAACGGATGAAGGTTAGTCAAGTATATTATTACCATTGAAATGGTTATCGCTCGGTAAACTCTTCCGTGGATCCCCAAGCTGAAGCTTGGGGTGAATGAAATCGGTTGAGTTTAGGACACAGGCCCTAAAGCATGGGGAGAATGAGATAGTCATGGGATGCTGTGGTCCGTATTGAGAAATCGCTCAACCTCCGTCCTCGACCTGAGCCAAACGATCTTCTTGGTCTTTTCGTGCGCTTTCAGCAGCGCCACCACCTTCGGCCGTGAACGCCGTGAATAGTTCCAGACCCAACCGAGGAATTCTGGGCTGAGTCGTTCCTCGCAACCAGCGGCCATGTCAGGTCGGTTCACCTTACGATACATAAGTCGTCGTCTGATGATGCGCCAGACGCAAAGAACTCGACTCAGGTCGAGAAAGATGACGGTGTCACACGCCTGCAGTCGCGTCGAGAGCGTGCCTGAATAGTTGCCATCAATGATCCACGCCTCGCGACTGAGTAACTGTTCGACTGTTGCCTGCCAGACGTTTTTGGGAGGCTCCACCCAACCAGGCTGCCAGTAGTGTCGATCCAGATGGAACACTTCGATCTGCAGCAGTTCGCCAAGCCGCCTCGCAATGGTCGACTTACCCGCGCCTCCTGGACCAATTATCAAGACCTTTTTCATGCGCTCAACTGTCAATGCGAAATGAAGACTGCTTTGCCATCACCGGTTATCTTCCTTATCAATAAGTGCTGGTGTGGTGAACGCGAGCTATCGTCTGTGCGCGCGAGAGTCTACCGATTCTGCGATCGCCGTCCAACATCAACTCACAGGCCTTGAAGGCGTACTCCTCAAAATCCTCCAGCTTCGAGGGAAGTATCACCCACGCGTTCTTGCCCGAGCGCCACAGGTAACGCTTTGACAGCTGCGGAAACTCCTTCGCCAAACTCTCCAGGTTTTCTGTCGTCGTGAAGATCCACATGCCGTTTGAGTTCGGTTGCTTGGCGCTCGCTCGAAGTGCGCAAAGTAACTTGTCATCAAGGTAAATATAAGTAAACCCAAAGACGCGTTTGATGATCGGACGCAAGGGGGCCAATTCCTCAAGTACAAAAGGAAAGGGCATCTGCTGCTTATCGACAACCGAGGCTTTCATAGTGTCTTGTTTTTTGGGCTTCCGCTAGCTGAAGAATTCGCTCGACAAAGGCCTCTTTGCCCTTCGTATATGAGGCTCGATCTTGCGCATGCTGCGTCACCAGCTGTTCTTTGAGCCGTCGATATTCTGCAAAAGAGTCTGGATGCCGCCTTAGAAACTTAAGAAACAAAAGTTTACTACGGTAGAAATATGAGGTTGGTTCGGCCAGGGAGAGATGGTGAGTACGCTGGTGACGGGGACCTTTAGCAAAGAACAGGCGGTCTGGTACTTCAGTATCTGGCCTCCACTCGTAAGTTAGTGCTTCCAGTTGGGGAATCCAACGCTGCGCTCCAGTCAGGCTAGGGATCGCTACCATCAGATCGATGATTGGCTTCGCCGGCATTCCCTCCAGTGAGGTGCTGCCGATGTGCTCTATCTGTAAAGCTTCTTCTCCCATGACAGAACCTAGCAACAGTGCTTCCTGACGGAATAAATCGTGCCAGCCAGGCTGATACGGAACCAGTTGTACTGTTCCTCTTGCTAGTCCGATCGTCGTCACTGTTGCCTCAGGTACCTGGCAAAGAAAGTCAAAACGCGTTGCTCGTATTCTTCCCTTGCCAGCCGATGAACGTCAACGTGGCCGGCGCCATTCACCAACCAAAACTCTTTAGGACCACTGGCGGCTGCAAACATCCTTTGTGATTCGGCCTCCGTTGTATGTTTGTCGGCCGCGCCGGCAATGAACAGTTTGGCTGCCTCAATACTATTCACATGATCGATCGGACGTAGTGCTGCCGCGCTGATTCCTAACCGTGGTTTTAGCTGCAGCGACAGTGCCGGCGTCAAATGCGAGGCCCAACCTCCCAAACGCAACGCCAGGCGATCGCCAATAGCCTCTTCAATCGTTGGATACACTGACTCCAACACCATTGCTTTTACCGGCAAAGGCGGCGACGCGAGCAAAGTTGCCGCGCCACCCATTGAGACACCGATGACCCCAATGTTTTCCTGGGGTGCATTTGTTTTGAGAAACTCAACCGCAGCCTGGGCATCGCGACTCTCCAGGTAGCCCATCGTGATCTGCTGGCCTTCACTTTCACCGTGTGCCTGGAAGTCGAAAAGTAAAACGGAATATCCAGCATGGGAAAGAAATCGGGCCCGGTCCACCATACTCAAGCGATTTGCGCGCACGCCGTGCATCAGGACAATTGCACCTGCGTTCTTTTGCCCGGGTATGAACCAACCGTGAATTGTCGATCCTGACGTGCTCGCAAACTTAACTGGTTGGGCGTTCAAATCTGGCGGAGGATTGCCGATCGTTGCCGCTGCTGGTGCAGTCAATTGACCGCCTGCTATCCAGGCTCCGGCGAGGGGAACCACTATGACGGCGATTACACAGGCTATTAGTAACTTTCGCATAGACTTTGGAGTGCGGGACTTTTCACCGCTTTGTGATCGCTCCCTGGTCAATCATGTGTGATCCCAAAGCGGTGACAGGTCCCCGCACTCCAAAATAGGTGAATCATTGAGAAGTTAATTTTGCTTGAGGTTGGCCTGCCGTCTCTTGTAGTAGTCGCTGATGTAGTTCTTCATTTCCATTTGCCAGATGTTCATACCGTAGCGCTTTGCCTCGGCCTTCGCCTGCTCGCTGGTCCACCCGTCATGCTCCAGCCGGTAGATCGCGATCACTGTACCGGTACGATCGGAGCCCAGCTTACAGTGGACAAACACGGGTTGGTTTTCACTATTGTTGAGAAGGGCCAAAACATCGCCAATGATTTTGTCACTCGGTCGGCCCATGCGAGCCATTGGGATGTTGAAATAGCGCAACCCGGCAGCGCGTGCCTCTGCTTCTTCGGCCTGCCCATGTTCGTCGTCGTCGCGGAGATTGATGATTGTCTTAATGCCGAGTGACGCGAGTTTCTGCAGTCCCCCAGGCTTGGGTTGGCCCCCGCGATAGACTTCCTGATTGACCTGGTGAAAGTTTGGCAGTTCAGCGTATTTGGGGTCCTGGGCGAAGATCACGAACTGGCAAGTAGCCACGAAGGTC
>DATFRK010000708.1:0-16701 GCA_035263325.1 Pyrinomonadaceae bacterium
GAAGAGCTCCAGGCCGCGAATGCACAGCAGGCAGAGTCAGTAGCTAGTGGTCAGTAATCAAGGGTCAGCTGTCGATGGTCAGTTGTCAGTCGTTGTGATTTCTCGGCGTTCTCTGCGTCTGTGTCCTCTGCGTCTAAAAGGGTTGTAGCCCAATTCAACACAGAGTACGTCGACACGCGGAGAACGCGGAGAAATCACAACGACTGACAACTGACCACTAACTACTGACTACACATCGACAGCTCTCCGCCTTCCGCTATTTGCGCGCGGAAACAATATGCGCCGCATAAGGTATCGCGTAGCCGGAGCCTTTGGCATACCGGGTTACGGACTCCGCAATCCGCTTCGAGATTCGCTCAAGTGCGGCCGGTGTTTGCTGGGCCAACAAGGCCGCAGTTCGCACCCCAGCATTCTTCTCCGCCTCGAAGACAAATGTTGGCGAAGGTACCAGCCACTCTGTAGTCATAGTCTCAAAGCTGGTTGAAGCTGGATCAAAACCGAGTCGCGCCAGAACGTTGCGGCACACCCGTTTTTGATTGAACCCGAAATAGTCGGGTCCCTTAGGCAGTTCGACGTCCAGGTTGGCATATTCTTTAAGCGCACTATCAACAATTCTTGCCCCAGGACTGACCGCAGGTGGAGCCCAAACGTTGAACCCCACGCGACCACCAGCGCACAAAACCCGATAACTTTCAGCCAGGGCCTTTTCCGGATCAGCGAGATGCAATAAACCGAAGTTGATCGTCACAATGTCAAACGTACCATCTGCGAAGGGGAGAGCATGCGCGTCACCTTCTTGAAACTCGATAGTAGGATTCTGTTTTCGCGCCAGCCGAATCATCTCGGCTGAAAAATCCAGGCCGATTGGTATCGCACCCGCGGCGCGCGCGGCATGGGCCACGTAACCTGGACCACAGGCCACGTCGAGCACGCGCACGCCATTTCTTATATTCACCGCACTCAGGAGTGCTGGAATAAATGCCTTAGTCAAGCGGCTCCACGTTTTTTCGTATTTGTGAGCGATGCGCTGCCAGCCCTGATGCTCGAAGTCGCGGAATTCAGTTGACATGGATAAACAGTGGTGGGGTTAACAAAGGAGACGAGGATAGTCGATCTTGGTCAGGCCAATTAGAAGTGTATTTCAGGTCATAAGCATTTCAAAACGGTGGGCTACTAGAACTCGATTACCACTCCGCCCGAAGGCAAGATGGGTAAGAGGCGATCGAGCTTGCCAAACACCTGCCCGTTCACAGCAAAACCATCGAATCCCGCGTATCTTACGTTGTTCTGATTGAAAAGGTTTATCACTTCGCCGGTCACAGTTAGCTTCCATCTCCTGAATAGAAACGCCTTACTCAAGCGCACATCGACGCGACTGTAGTCCGGAACGCGCGCCAGATTTCGTTCAGCTGAAAGAAGGTAGCCACTGCCTTCAGACTGGAAGAAGCCCGGAATTGGTTGGCCGCTTCCATAGCGCCACTCGCCACTGAGATTCCAGGTCTCGGTGAAGCGATAATTGCCGAAGACGTTTACGGTGTGGCGTTGATCGGTATCACTCACAAATTGCAAGCCGGTTTGGGAATCAGCTAGACGAGTTCGTGAGTAGGCATAGGAGACCCAACCAGCAAGCTTGTTGGCGCTCCGTCGCTGCAACGTCAACTCCACGCCGCGGGCGTGTCCGCGTAGACTGTTTTGGAACGGAAACTCGGCAAACGTCACTCGGCCTCCTTCGAGTCGTGGTTCGAAAAGACTAAAAAAAAGGCCCGCCTCCTCACGATCATAGACTTCCGCCAACACTCGCATTCGCCCGCCGAAGAGTCGCTCCACACTAGCGTTGTATTGCGTTGAGCGCTCGGCCTGCAGGTTCGGATTTCCCAGCCGGCCAAACATCAACTCCAGATCCGGAAATTGATAATACCGACCGGCCGCCAGTCGCACTTGCCAATTCTTGTCGATGGCCCAACCAAGCGCGCCGCGCGGAGAAAGGAAGGTCTGATTCGTCAACCCGCTGTGTTCGACGCGCGCGCCGCCTGTTAGAGAGAAACCGTGGCGTTCGTTAGTCCACGTGTCCTGGGCGTAGTAGGCCTGTTCGACTCCGTGTTGTTGAAATCGCAACGAAGCAAATACGTCCGCGAAGAAGAATGATTGGCTGAGACTATCGATGCCAATCCTTCTGACATACAGTCCCGCTTCAACCCGATGCTCACGTCGCAATTGGAAATTGATATCGCTACGCACGCCGTACTGCGTGCGATGGCCTTTATCAAGCACTGCTTCATCTCTGTTGAGGTTATTGAAAGTGGTTCTGAGACCAAAGGCTCGCGTTTGCCAGAACACCTGTGGATTGGGCGTGTAACTCCAGTGTCCGTTCAACAACAGGTTCCTCGTGGTGCCTCTAAAGACTGCGTTCTCAAACAGGGATTCGCGATCTCTATTGCGATCAAAATCGAGCCCGCCGTAGATAAGAGAGAATCCGATCTGATTTTTTTTGGTGACGTCGTAGATTCCCTTGCCCTGGAAGTCGACCAAATCGAGGATGGGTGGATTGTTGGTGAAGTGATTTCTGTCGTTCAGGGCCCGTACCAGGTAACCAACGTAACTCTTTCTGACGGCGAAAAGATACGCGCCACGCTTGTTTGCAAATGGTCCATCAACGACGCCGGCGACACCACTCAGCGCTGCAGTGAGGCGACCAGTAGGTTTGAGGCGATTGCCATCGCGAGTAGTGACATCAAGAGTCGCGGCACTGCGGTACCCGTACTTGACGGGGAACGCCCCACCGAACAGGGAGACTGTACTAACGGTGTCAGCATTGATTACCGATACCGAACCGGTATCGAGGTAGCCGCCCTGAATCGTATGGACAAAATTTTCTGTCAGCACTCCGTCTACATAGAGGCCAACTCGGTCAAAAGCGGCGCCGCGAACCGAGAACTCGCTGCGATAGTCGTCTGTGTTTGCCGCTCCCGGTAAAGCTTGAGCAGCGCGTATGGGATCGTTGATCAGGATGTTCGACAATGCCTGCAATTCGCGTTTGTTGAGCCTCTGTTCTGAACCGGCGTTAGTTTCCGTGCCTTCGAAAGGATCGACTGTCACGGAAACGCTCTCCGTTAAAGCAGCGGCATCCTCGTTCAGCACGATTTGGAGCTCTGAATTCTCTCCCTCCTTCAGGGTGATCGATTTCTTCACCAAACCATAATTGACAGTCGTGATGTAAAGGTCTACCTGGCCGGAAGGCAAGTTGAGCAGACTGAACTCACCTTTATCATCGGTACTCGCCTGTTCTTCGCCGGCGATGACTTTCACCTTGGCAATTGCTTCACCGGTGCGCGCGTCAACTACGCGGCCACGAAGTGAGGCCCTGCCTTTCTGCGTTTCGGAAGTTGTTTGAGCTGATAAGTTCGGCGCGACGAAAAGAACCAAGAGGAGTAGACCACCAACGACCTGGGCCCAGTAAGCCGTTACGTCTCTCATGGGGGTGCTCCAAGGAACTGAGTAGAAGACTTGGCGGCAAAGGACACCAAGCCAGGGAGTGCGCGCGAAGATTATCAAATTCCGCTCAAGATTTGGAGTATTTGGAGTGCGGCGACTGGTCGCCGCTTTGGGATCGAGAGGGCTTGCCAATCAGAGCTATCACAAAGCGGCGACCAGTCGCCGCACTCCAAAGAAACCTGCTATTGTATGAGGCACGGTCGTTCGACTTGTTTCCTGAAGGACGAAAATCCAATGACTACCCGCGCAGGCCTCGTGTTTCTCTGTCTTCTTCTGTTCGTAGCCGGATATATTCCCGCAGTCGCCCAACGCACTGACATCATTAAAGATATGAAGTGGCGCATGATTGGTCCGTTTCGCGGCGGGCGCACAGTCGGCGCCACCGGTGTCCCGGGTCAGCCCAACGTCTTCTATATAGGTGTTAACAATGGCGGCGTTTGGAAGACCAATGACTTCGGTCACACCTGGAAGCCAATCTTCGACGATCAACCGACGGGTTCAATTGGCGCGCTCGCGGTCGCGCCCTCCAATCCGGAGATCATTTACGTCGGTAGTGGCGAAGGCTTGCAACGACCCGACCTCTCAACCGGCGACGGAATGTACAAATCGACCGACGGCGGCAATACCTGGCGACACCTCGGCTTGCGCGACGGACAACAAATTGGAGCAGTCCTGGTTGATCCAAAGGATCCCAATCTGGTCTACGTAGCTGTCCTCGGACATCCCTATGGGCCAAACGAAGAGCGCGGAGTGTTTCGGACGAAAGACGGTGGTGAAAACTGGGAGAAGATTCTTTACAAGGACGAAAATACTGGGGCCATCGCCCTGGCCTTCGATCCGACTAACTCGAAAGTGATCTATGCGGACCTTTGGTCTGCACGACAAGGTCCCTGGGAGAACGGCGCGTGGCAGGGCCCTGGCAGTGGTCTCTACAAATCTGTCGACGGTGGCAATACCTGGCGACCACTTACGAAAGGTCTGCCAACTTTCGAACAAGGGTTAGGGCGAATTGGTTTTGCTATCGCTCCTAGTGACCCAAACACCCTCTACGCCACGGTCGACTCTACCCAACAAGGAGGCATCTATCGTTCGGACGACGCAGGGGAAACGTGGCAGCGAACTACCGGCGAGCGTCGTGTTTGGGCCCGCGGCAGCGACTTCGCGGAAATAGATGTCGACCCACGCGATAAGAACATTGTGTACACGTCGGCGGTCGAAGTTTATCGCTCGGCGGATGGCGGCAAGACATTTACCGGTTGGAAAGGCGCTCCTGGCGGTGACGACTACCACACGATGTGGATCAATCCGGACAACTCGAAAATCATGCTGCTGGCGGTAGACCAGGGAGCTGTCGTGACGGTGAATGGCGGTGAGACGTGGAGTTCCTGGTACAACCAACCGACCGCGCAGTTTTACCACGTCATTACTGACAACGAGTTTCCCTACTGGGTCTATGGTGGACAACAGGAGAGTGGATCGGCCGGAGTGGCCAGTCGCGGCGACAACGGCGCGATCACTTTTCGCGATTGGCGCACAGTTGGCGTTGAAGAATACGGGTACGTTGCTCCGGATCCACTCAATCCCAATTTGATCTACGGCGGCAAGGCCACCCGGTTCGACAAGACTACCGGACAGGTGCAGAACGTTGCCCCGGAAGCGTTGCGCAGTGGCAAGTATCGCTTTTTGCGCACGGCCCCCATCATGTTCTCACCAGTCGATCCGCACGTCCTGTATCTCGCAGGCAATGTGTTGTTCAAGACAAATAACGGTGGTCATAGTTGGGACGTGATCAGTCCTGACTTGTCGCGCGAGAAGCCTGAAGTACCAGAGAGTATTGGCGTTTTCCGGCGACCCGAACTGGCTACGCAACCGAGACGCGGAGTGATTTACGCGATCTCTCCTTCACCAAAAGACATCAACACCATCTGGGCCGGAACCGACGACGGCTTGATTCACATAACGCGAAACGGCGGCACAAGTTGGAAAGCCGTAACCCCGCCCGAGCTGACTTCATGGAGTAAGGTTTCGCAGATAGATGCGGGCCACTTCGATACCTCCACAGCGTACGTTGCGATCAATCGAATCCGTCTCGATGATCAGAAGCCACACATTTATCGCACTCATGACGGCGGCGCCACCTGGAAAGAGATTGTTAATGGGCTGCCTTCAGGTCCAGTCAATACGGTGCGCGAAGACCCGGTTCGACAGGGCTTGCTCTTTGCCGGCACCGAAACAGCGGTGTTCGTCTCCTTCAACGACGGCGACGACTGGCAACCATTGCGCTTCAACATGCCGGCTACTTCCATTCGCGATCTGGTGATTCATAACGACGATGTGGTGGTCGGCACGCACGGTCGATCTTTCTGGATTCTCGACGACATCACTCCGCTCAGACAGCTGAACTCGAACGTGACTGCATCCGCCGCGTACCTGTTCGCGCCGCAGGTTGCCTATCGCGTCAAACGCAACGTCAACACAGACACTCCCCTACCACCGGAGGAACCCGCCGGCCAAAATCCGCCTGATGGGGCTGTCATCAATTACTACCTCAGTTCGGATGTCGCAGGACCAATCACGATTGAGATTCTTGATAGCAAGAATCAGCTCGTCCGGAGATACGCGAGTGATGATCGGCCAGTGGTACCAGACGAGAAGGAATACCAGGTGCCCGCCTACTGGTATCGGCCCCCGCAAATCCTGTCGAACAAGGCTGGAGTACAAAGATTCATCTGGGATTTAAAGTATGCGCCGCCACCTGCATTTAGTTATGGCTTTCCGATTTCAGCGATCTATCGTGACACTCCTCTCTATCCACTCGGTCCAGCGGTGATGCCCGGAACGTACACCGTCAAATTAACCGTGAACGGCAAACCCTTCACCCAATCGATGACCGTGAAGCTCGATCCCCGAGTGAAAACTAGCAGTGCTGACTTGAATGAACAGTTCACCCTGTCGCTGGATTGCCATCGAGGAATGGAGCAGAGCGCAGCGGTAGTAGATCAGGCGGCGAAGCTGCGAACACAGATCAAGGAGGCTGTCGCTCGCGTTGGCACGGGTGCCACGGCTGACCAGTTGACCGCTCTGGACAAGAAGATCGTCGCAGTTGCTGGGCCAGGTCGAGGAGAATCCGGCTCACCCGGAATTCCGGGCGGCGCCATTGATCTGAGAAATCCCAACCTGACCAGTTTGAACGGGGCGTTCGCGTCGCAACTTGAAAATTTGCAAAGCGCGGATCTGCAACCGACGTCCGAACAAACAGCGGCTGGTGCTGCATTAAAGAAAGCCCTGGCTGGTTTGCTGTCACGTTGGGATGAAATCCGAAGTAAGGACGTGCCGGCAGTAAATTCACCACTAAAGCAGGCAGGTCAGAAAGAACTGGTTCCTTGAACGCAGTCTTAGAGAACCAGGGGCCGGCTGCGACGAATCCTATCGTCCTCTACGACGGCGTCTGCGGTCTCTGCAATCGTTTGACACAGTTCTTGCTCAGGCATGACCACAAAGATCGACTACGGTTTGCTTCGCTACAGAGCAACTTCGCCGAGGCGGTCTTAAAGCGCAACGGGCTCGACGCCAGGGATCTCGACACCGTTTGCGTCGTCTTGAATCACGGAGAAGCCGGCGAGCGCGTGCTGACACGGTCTGACGCAGTCCTTTATCTCGGCAAAGAACTGGGCGGCATCTGGAGTGTGGGCGCCTGGGGAAGGATCTTGCCGCGCTGGTTTAGAGATGGCTTGTACAGGCTGGTGGCGCGCAATCGTTATCGAGTGTTTGGAAAGTACGATACCTGTATGCTGCCCGAGCCCCGGCATCGCGCAAAATTTCTTGACTAACTTTGGAGTGCGGTGACCCGTCACCGCTTTGTGATCTTATAAAGCAAAATCCTGATTGGGTGGTTTGATCATTGAGTGATCCCAAAGCGGCGCCGAGTCGCCGCACTCCAAGGAGTAGAACATGACTAAACTTTTCTTCGGACTCTTGTTGCTTGGCTCAATGATCTTTAGTTGCCTGCCACAAAGAACCGCCGCTCCCCAATACGATTTGCTGATCAGAAATGGTCGCATTGTTGACGGTTCCGGTCGTCCGGCGTTCAACGCCGATCTGGCCATCAAGGGTGAACGTATCGCCCGCGTTGGCAATCTCTCAAACGCCACTGCGGCTCGTACGATAGATGCCCGGGGACTGGTGGTAGCCCCGGGTTTTATCGACATGTTGGGCCAATCCGAAACTTACTTACTCATCGACCCTCGGGGCATGAGCAAAGTGATGATGGGTGTGACCACCGAGATTACCGGCGAAGGCGAGTCGATTGCTCCGATCAATGAGAGACAGATCAAAGAGCAGGAGGATTTTCTTCGTCGTTTTAATCTGGACATCGATTGGCGCACGCTCGATGAATATTTCAAACGCCTCGAACGACAAAAGAGCGGACTTAATCTCGGAACATTTGTCGGCGCCACGCAAGTGCGTGAATACGTCATCGGCTTCGACGATCGTCCGCCGACAGCTGACGAGTTGGACCGAATGAAGAAGCTGGTGGCGGCCGCCATGAAGGACGGCGCCCTGGGACTGTCCACATCACTCCAATATGTGCCTGCACGTTTTGCGAAAACGGACGAACTCATCGAGCTGGCAAAAGTGGCCCATCAATACGGTGGCATCTATGCAACCCATCAACGCAGCGAAGCCAATGCGCTCGATGAGTCGCTCAACGAGGTGTTCGAAATTGCCCGGCAGGCAAAGATTCCAGCCGAGATCTGGCACCTCAAGACTGCTTACAAGAAGAACTGGGGTCGCATGCCGGAGATCCTCAATCGGATCGCTCAGGCGCGCGCGCAGGGACTCGACATTACCGCCGACATTTATCCTTACATTGCCGGCAGTACCGCATTGAGTGCCTGTCTGCCCCCCTGGGCCCTCGAAGGGGGAACGGAAAAGATGTTGGCGCGGTTGCAGGATCAAAAGACGCGCGAGCGTCTCAAACAAGAAATATCGGTCGATCATAAGGATTGGGAAAACATCTACCTCGGCAGTGGCGGTCCTGGTGGAGTACTGATTGGGGCAGTGGTCAACCAGGAGCTGGACGCGATGCAAGGGAAGCGAGTGTCTGAGATCGCCGAAGAACAAAAGAAGGATCCACTGGATGCGCTCTTTGATCTGATCCTCGCAGACCACGGACAGACGAGTGCCATCTACTTCATGATGAGTGAGGCTGACATGAATGCGGCGATGCGCGCTCCCTTTGTCAGCTTCTGTACTGACAGTGGCGAGCGAGCGACCGATGGTCCATTGGCTGGTTCAAAGTCTCATCCGCGTGGCTGGGGTAGTTATCCCCGGATCCTCGGGCACTATGTCCGCGAGCAGCATTTGCTGTCGCTCGAGGAGGCAGTTCATAAGATGAGCGGCGCGCCGGCGGCACGAGTTGGGCTGCGCGATCGAGGGTTGCTGCGTGAAGGGATGTTTGCTGACGTTACGATCTTTGATCCCCAGAAAGTGATCGACGTAGCGACATTTGAAAATCCTAATCAATATCCTCAAGGGATGCCCTTCGTGATTGTGAACGGGCAGCTCAGTGTTGATAACGGTCAACGCACCGCTATCCTTGCAGGGAAAGTCATTCGCGGGCCTGGATATCGGAAGTAGTTGTTAGTTAGTGGTCAGTGGTCAGTGTTCAGTAGGGAATAGGTCCTATAACGCTAACTAATCACTGACTACCAACTACCAACCAGTTCACAACAAGCGCCGATACTCGTCCGCCAGGTTGCGTTTGCCCTGGGCATCGTAGAAAGTCACCAGGCGCGAGGCCGATTCCCTGGTCCGTGGATCTCGCGCGCCAAGCCGTGCATTCAACGTAGAGAAGCTTTCGAGCAACATGGGTTGGGCCTCGACAAAACGCTTTTCTGAAATTAAACACTCACCCAACGCACCTTTCGCCAACGCCACCCAGAAGTGATCACTGGGTAACGAATCAGCGCGTAACTTAACGGCCTGGCGCAATATTGCTTCTCCTTCTTTCACGCGGCCGGTCTTGGTAAAAATCAACCCCCGCGCAATCAAAGCCGTAGGGTAGTTGTCATAATGTTCGCCGAAGCTCTCCAGGTAAATCTTGATCGCCTCGTCCACCTTCGTCTCCGCTTCGGCAAACCTCTCCTGCCGATAGAGGGAGATGGCCTCATTGCGCAAGACATCGCCTAACCAAAGATGCGTTGGCTGCAGAAGTCTCCGGAAGATTGTTTCGCCCTCGCGCAAGTAGTTGTCGGCCTCCACGTAATCTCCTTTGTCAGTAAGAAAGCCACCGAGAATCGTGAGCGAGAAACCAAAGTCGGGCCTTTCGGCGTCTCCGCGTTGACGAGAACTGGTTACAGCTGCACGCGCTGTTTCCAGCGCTTCATCGAATCGCCCCTGGTCGGCGAGCGTTGAGGCTAGCGTACTTTGAGTTATTCCCAACGAGTAACGCGACTCGACCGGGAGTTGCGGGCCGATTTGCAAAGCTTCACGAAACAACAACTCGGCCTCTTTTGAATCGCCCTGGGTACGTCGCAAATAGGCAAAATTCACCAGTTCATCAAACAAAGTCTCGGGCTTGATATTTCCCTTCCGTTGTTCCAGGCGCGTCAGGGGCAGGATCTGCCGAAACAGCTTCTCCGACTCGAGCATCTCGCCCTTCATGAACAGTAAGCTGGCCCACTCACCCGAGGCTTCGAGCGCTCGCGGATGGTTCTCGCCATAGAGCTGTTTCTCCAGCACGACATATTTTTCCATGTGCTGTCGCCCCAGCACATATCTGCCCTGGCCGTAGTAACTGTTACCTACGATTCGCTCGAGCTCGGCCTTCACCGCCGGTTGATTCACAAACTCCTCGCTGTCGAGTCGCTTGGCTGCTTCGTCGAGCATCTCTGTCATCGTAGTTTCATGACCACTCTTCATGGCGGAGTTCAGCACCGGATTTGAATAGTTCAACAACTGCGCCAACACGGCGTTAATGCTCTCAGCTTTGGCCCGCTGCTCCTGGGCCAATCGTGCTTGTCGCGCCGCTGCCCTGGCCTGCCAGGTCGTTGCGATAATGCCAGCCAATAACGAGATGAACACCAACGCGGCGGCTGCGACCGCCACCCGGTTGCGTCTTACGAACTTACTGGTGCGATAAGTGAACGTGTCTTTGCGGGCAATCACGGGCAGCCCATCCAGGTGGCGCTGAATGTCAGCCGCAAACTGGGCCGCTGATTCATAGCGGCGCTCAGGTTCCTTGCGCAATGCCATCAGGACAATGTTGTCAAGGTCGCCACTCAATAACTTCGCATTTCGGCCGGTCGTCTTTGCGTCGTCCCCTTTCACTTCTAACTCTCGCAAAGTTATCGCGCGACTTGGTTTGTCAGGCTCCTCATTGCAGATGGCCCGTACCATCTCTTCAGTGCTGCGAGATTTAAGACGATGAGGCCGTTGCCCGGTCAGCAATTCGTACAGCACTACGCCGAGCGAATAAATGTCCGTGGCGGTCGTTACGTTGTCGCCCCGCACTTGCTCCGGACTGGCGTACTCGGGAGTCATCAAACGCATCAGGGTCGTCGTCTTGGAATCTCCCTGGCCCGGCAGCTCATGGTCCAATAGCTTCGCAATGCCAAAATCAAGTAGTTTCGGCACCCCTTCTGTGGTGACGATCACGTTGCTTGGTTTGATGTCGCGATGAATTACCAGGTGTAGATGGGCATAGTGCACAGCGGCACAAACTGTGCGAAACAAGCTCAACCGCTCGGTCGTCGCCAGGCCCAAACTTTCGCAGTATTCGTCAATCGGTAACCCTTCAATGTATTCCATCACCAGGTAAGGCGACCCATTTTCGGTTGTGTCGCCATCGATAAGGCGAGCGATATTGGGGTGTTCCAGGTTCGCGAGTATTTGTCGTTCGCTCAGAAAGCGATTAATGACAAACTGGTTATCAAGGCCGAACCGCACCACCTTGATGGCCACTTGTTTCTCGAATTGATCGTCGGCCCGGGCAGCAAGATAAACGGCTCCCATCCCGCCATCGCCCAGCTTGCGGATAATTTTGTACCGTCCGATGCGCCGACCATCGGGTATTTCGTGTTGGTCACTATCGACTAACTTAAGCACATCATCGACCACTGGTGTCTCGATGAACCCATCCGCCCGTTGGTAAGCTTTGAGTAGTGATTCCACTTCGCGTTGCAAGTCAAGGTCATCCGCGCAGACGGTTGAGATGAAGGCAAATTGACTCTCAGGCGGCTGAGCCAGCGCCTCAGTTAAGACCTGTTTCGCCTGTTGCCATCGTAGCGTGTTCATCTATTCAGCCGGATTAAGACGTCGGTAGAGCCAGGCTTTTGACATATTCCAGTCGCGCGTGACCGTGTCAGGAGACACTTTAAGGAAGGCCGCGGTTTCCGCGATCGTCAAACCAGCAAAATAACGCATTTCGACGATCTGACTTTGCCGCCTATCAATCTCCGCTAACTCAGTCAGCGCTTCATCCAGCGCCACCAACTCCTCGGCGCGATCAGCCGAGATGATAGCGGCCTCATCCAGTGAGATTCGTTGTTCTCCGCCACCACGCTTTTCATATTGGCGAGCCCTGGCGTGGTCGATCAGAATTTGACGCATGACTTTCGCAGCAACAGCGAAGAAGTGAATCCGGCTTTGTAGGGGCGAGTCAGACTGTTTGACGAGTTTCAGGTAGGCCTCGTGGACCAGAGCCGTAGTTTGCAGCGTATGGTCCGAGCGCTCACGGCGCATGTAACCCGAGGCTAATCGACGCAACTCGTCGTAGACGACGGCAAAAAGACCGTCGAACGCAGCCTCGTTTCCATTACCCCAATCGACGAGGAGTTCGGTGACTTGGTTAGCTGATTCCATTGTTGACCTGGGCGTATGGCAACCAACGTCAGCTTAAGGTGGGCGGATTATAACATGTGGTCTGGGACGGTTTGGATCACAGAAACTTTGGGATTTTCGCTGGAATTTGACCCTGGGTCGGCCTTCTTCGAACTTTTGCCTTAAACCCGTGCGGCATTTCCTGACAATTTATCGCATTCATTAATAGAAGACCTGCAGGCCGGATGAGCTGCGGCAGGCGCACTCGACCCAGAACGAGTGAAGCAGGACTTCTTAGCCAGACGCCCAGATAAGAAGTCAACGCATGAAGCTCAAACTCCCCAGTGTGCTCTCGTCTGAGATAAGACCAGATCTGTCCTTTATCACTTTGCCCGCGAGGACAAACAACAACTACCGTTGCCTCGCTCTCTATGCCATCAATTCTGTCGCCCTATTACAGTTGGCGCTCCCGCGCCTGGATGGAATACCTGTGGCAGCGCCTCCCGATGACGCTGTCGCGGGTTCCGTCACGGTTGTGCGGAAACCTGAGTTTGGGAGGCTCGGCGTCGGATCCAGAGTAGAGGCCGAGCGGACCGACATGAACGCTCACCCCACAGGCCACCTCCTGAGCATAAGCGGAACCCGAAGGCCGCTTAGTCTCGCAAGGTGAGTCTGGCGTTTCAACGCCGGGTACTGCACTGCGGCTAAGCAGTACCCGGTTCCTCAGGTTTGGTGCACTTGAGTACGCCCCTTGCCAGCACAATATTTTTGAGGAAGGAGGTTTGTTTTCTTAGCTACGCAGAGCAACCCTCTAGCCGAGACACCCGAGGTGTTCTCGCGCAGTGTTGAAGTTGAACCTGTGAAATTTGCGGGCAGCTAGATCGAGTCAACTATCTCCCGGTACTCGGCTTCGCTGAACGCTTTCAAAGTCTCAGTTTGAACGTTACCCTGGGACCCAAGGGTCAGCATGGCCTTGGCGAACGACTCATCATCCGGAGCGTCTACGAAGCACACCAAATCGTACCGCCCCATCGTCAGGTACGTATCTTTGATCTTGACGCCGAGTTTCTTGAAAGTCTTTCGTCCGGCGTCCAGTCGCGCAGGACTCCCCTTCACACTACTTATCCCCTGCGCCGTCCATTTCAAAAGTACGATGTAGTTTGCCATATATCCTCCTCTTTGGAGTGCGGTGACTGGGTTGGGAGCGCAGGCGGGCCGCCTCGGCTCCAAGCTTAAACTTTAATCCAAATCTGTTTCCGGTAGAGTAACCACATCAAGAAAAGCCAAAACAGGATGAAGGCGATTGCATAAAAGAGTGAGGCATTGATTGGATCAGCCCAGGAAAGAAAGAGGTGCTGGAAAATCCACGATTGTGATTCAAGCTTTCTCCCATTGCCGTCCGGAATGCTGATAAGGTTCATCATCCTCACCATCAAGCCTGAGCCGACGAACAAAGCCATTGCATTCACTCCGAACACTACAAACGGCCACGCCCAGGCACGATAATGTTTGATGTCGATGAGCCAGTAGCACAACGCCAGAAACTGTAGCGCAAGACCAGCAGTAAAGACTACGTAGGAGCTTGTCCAGAGCGACTTATTGATCGGGAAAAAGGGATTCCAGGCCCAGCCCACCATCACTCCCACCGCACCGGCAACAAAGAGTCCAGCAACCTTTTCCATTGGGGTCCGTTCACTGCGCAACCAATGCCCGGTCAATACACCGAACAAGGTTGTAGCAATGGCCGGGAGAGTGCTGAGGATTCCTTCAGGATCGTAGACCTTGCCTTGTTTCCAGATATGTGGTCCAAGAACGATTCGATCAACGTAACTGGCGAGGCTCCCCTCTTTCGACAGGTCACCCGCCTCAAAGCCAGGCGCCGCTATAGTGGTCATTGCTACCCAGTACAGGATCAGCAGCGCGACAGCGATGATTGCCTGGGTGCGAATCTTTGTTGACAAGAAGATCAATGACCCAAACAGGTAGCACACGGCGATGCGTTGCAACACTCCCGGTATGCGGATTTCTGCCAGGTGGAAATAGGGAAAGCCGTTGAGAAACAGGCCGAGCGCAAAGATGATCGCCGTTCGTTTGATTACTCTTAAATAGAGATCTCGCTTGGGTCCAGCAGCGCCGGTGCGCCGCGCGAAGGCCAGGGTGATTGACACGCCAACAATAAATAGGAAGAAAGGAAAGATCAGATCTGTTGGCGTCCAACCATGCCACTCAGCGTGTTCCAACGGCCAGTAGATACTGTTCCAGGTGCCCGGGTTGTTGACCAGCACCATGCCGGCCACGGTGAGACCACGGAAGGCGTCGAGTGATAAGAGACGGTTGGCAGAAGCAGAGTTCATAACCTTGGGGCCAATGCTTTTTTAGTCCTTTGTGCTTTGTTCTTTTTTCTTTGTAGTTTGTGGTTCCGGTAGTTTGTATTCGACGCTTCTTGTCCCTGAGAGACGACATTTTAGTTGGTGCGTGCTAACGTGGCCTTGGGCCTAAGCCAAACTCTTCAGGGTTGGGGAGAATCGAGGTCCTCTCGTAGACCAGCATCGCGTCCTGCAGAGCTCGACTCTTGTTAAGCCATATTGAGATCGCCTCATCGTATCTCGCGAGTACGCTGTCGAGCCAGTACGGACGATTCTCCGCTAACCAACGTTCGCGATAAGCGGCACGAAGCTGAGCCAGGTCTTCCGCCATCTCTCGTAACTGGTTGTAAATTGCCCCGGTATAACGCCGCATGCGCCGCGCCTTCGTTCGATCACCGAGATTCAAGTACGCATTCCAGTATTCATTACTCAAAGCCTCGACAACCTGTGCGCGGCGGCCCAGGTGATCAAATCGCTGCGCCGCAAACACCAGCGCCGGAATCATCGACTGGTTGCGCCGCGCTTTCTGTCCGTCGCGCAAGAGGAGCTCTTGGGCTCCTTCAACTTGCAACCGCATCTGCCTGATCTTTTCCGCACTGGCCCTGGCATCAGTTTGAAATTGCGCCGTAAATGGATCGCGCCAAAAGGCGGCGTCAGTTGACCCGGTGGCCAGCAGCGTATTGACGCTACCGAGCGCATGAATCACGCGTACGAATTGATCGCCGTCGTTGCGAAAGAAAGCCCAATCAAAATCGGCGTCGAAATCTTTGAGCTCGACGACATTGTTCTGCCAGGAGGCGGCAGCACCCAGCACGATTCCATACCAACCCATCTCGAAGAGCGATTCACCATCGTCGTCCCAGGTCGTATTCAACATTCCCAGGGCGCCGGCAGCTTGACCATCACGAACGAAATTGACGATGTTCTTTGTTGAGGTATCAACATTTGGGAAGATCTGATTCCAGCCACCAACGCCAGGACAAACAAGTTGCTCGAGACCCGCATCTTTGAACGGCTTGAGGCGTGGACCAAAGTCATCTTTCGCACCATAGTCCCAATTGGCCACCACCAGGTCTTTGGGAATATTGCCAATCAGGTCAGGGTGATTCAGGGCGATGTCTCCCCAAAAGATCAAGCGCCGGTTGTATGGTCTTAGTAGATCGCGAACCCGATTGAGATGCTGAAAATAGACCGCCCCAACACCGAGGGTGCGCGCGGCTTCGCGACTTTGTCCCTCACCAAGTTCGAAGGTTTCATCTTCGCCTATGTGAAAAAACTTGCCGGGAAACAGTTCGTTGATTTCGCGATACCAATCCGCAATCAGCTTATAGGTTCCCTCTTGTTGCGGTGAAAGAACGTCACCATAAGGTGTTTCCGCAAGCTCGTTATACTTTTCATATTTGAGTGCTTTGTGTAGATGGCCGAACGTTTGTTGTTCAGGAACTATTTCGACGTGGTACCTGGCTGCGTACGAAACGAGGTCACGAATCTCGTCAGGAGTTAATGAACCACCCGATGGTCCAATCAAAGGATGCTGTGTGCTCGAGAATGCCTGCTCCATGTAGAACGAATGCAGGTTGAGTTTGTAAGCGGCGAAGGTGCGTATCTGGCGCTTGATGTAGTCAACCGTCGGCACCGGGCCACGACTGATATCGTCCGAGACGCCGCGCCAGCGCATCGCCGGCCAATCGACGATGTCGACGCCTGGGATAAAAGCCGTTGGACCATCGCCACGCACGAGTTGCTTGAGCGTTTGCAAACCATAGAACACTCCGGCCGCGGATCCGCCCGCAACGATCACACCGTCAGCCCCTGCGTGCAACACGTAGCCTTCAGGATCCAGGTTCGGCGGCGCATTGATCTTTGCGTTCTTCAAAACACCGATCTGGCCAATCAGGATCGCTTTGCGATCTCTCCCGCCTCTAACCCTGAGATTAAACTCCTCACTAAAGTCCGTCGCCGCAAACCGATCTTCCGCTGAACGCGGATCGCCAAGCGCGACATGCGCGCGATCGAGACT